>JAEDMD010000101.1 GCA_016303195.1 Oscillospiraceae bacterium
TCCGAAAAAGAACGTCACAAGGTAGTGGAATAATAATGAATTTAACTAATATAAGCACAGTCAGGGATATTCTCGAACGACACGGTTTCAGCTTTTCAAAGGGGCTGGGACAGAACTTCATCATAAATCCCGATATCTGCCCGAAAATAGCGGAAATGGGCAATGCCGCAAAGGGCTGGGGAGTTATTGAAGTAGGAACAGGCATCGGAGTTCTTACGGCTGAACTTGCAAAACGGGCGGACAAGGTCTGCGCCGTCGAGATCGACACAAGGCTGATGCCGATACTTGACGAGACACTGGCTGATTTTGACAATATCAAGATATTCAACGAGGATGTTATGAAATGCGACCTCCGCAAACTGATAGCGGAAGAATTTGAGGGTCTTGATGTGGCAGTCTGTGCGAATCTTCCGTATTATATCACATCGCCCGTTATCATGCTCCTGCTCGAAAGCCGACTTCCGATCAAGTCCATTACTGTCATGGTACAGAAAGAAGCGGCACAGCGCCTTTGTGCAAAAGTCGGCACAAGGGATTCGGGAGCGATCACTGTCGGGGTGAACTATTACGGAACGGCGAAAACGCTTTTCAACGTGTCAAGGGGCAGTTTTATGCCTGCGCCTAATGTGGATTCGGCAGTTATCAGGATAGATCTCAACAAGGAGCATCAGCTAAGCGAGGAGGATGAGAAATTCTTCTTCAAGGTGGTAAAGAGCGGATTCTCTCAGCGCCGTAAAACAGCGGCAAATGCCGTTTCATCGCTTATGGGCACAGGCAAGGAACAGGTATATGCAGCGCTCAGAGCGGCAGGACTTTCAGAAAATGCACGTATCGAAGCACTGAACATGGAACAGCTTATCGCTTTTGCAATGGAACTGAAAAAACAAGGAGCATCAAAATGATATTACTCTCAGCAAATAATATTTCCAAAACATACATGGAGCGCAAGGTGCTGGATGATGTTTCGTTTTTCCTCAATGAGGGTGACAAGGTCGGCATCGTCGGCATCAACGGCACAGGAAAGTCTACGCTCCTGAAAATACTTGCAGGTGCGGAATATCCCGACGGCGGAACTATCACACGCACTAACGGCATAAGAATATCCTATCTTCCGCAGATACCGGAATTTGACGATCACGGTTCGATACTGGAGCAGGTGCTTGCACATCTTCCTGCCGATCTGATGGAGTCAAAGGAGTTCGAGGCAAAGTCAATCCTCGGAAAGATGGGGATAACCGATTACGATAAGGATATCAGTACACTTTCGGGCGGTGAAAAGCGACGTGCAGGAATTGCGGCGGCACTTGTCCAGCCAAGCGATGTCCTTCTCCTTGACGAGCCTACCAACCATATCGATAACGAGACTGCACAGCTTCTTGAAGACCTGCTGATGAAGTACCGTGGTGCGATAGTAATGGTAACTCATGACCGATATTTCCTCAATAAGATATGCAGGAAGATAGTCGAGGTCGATAAGGGGAAGATATATTCCTGCGATGGCGGTTACAGCGATTATCTTGTCTACAAGGCTCAGCGTGAAGCGGATATAGAGGCGACTGAGAGAAAGAACCGCTCGGTATACCGCCGTGAGCTTGAATGGATAAAGCGAGGTCCACGTGCAAGAGGAACAAAATCAAAGGACAGGATAGAGCGCTTCAAGGCACTTGAAAACCGTGAAATACCTGTTGAAGCGGAAAAATTGCAATTGCAGTCGGTTTCGTCCCATCTCGGAAAAAAGACCATCGAGATAGAGAATATCAGCAAATCTATCAGCGGAAAACCGCTTATCACCGATTTTTCTTACATCATTTCCCGTGATGCAAGAATCGGAATCGTGGGACACAACGGTGCAGGCAAGAGTACATTCCTGAAAATGATAATGGGTCAGCTTACACCCGACAGCGGAAATATCGTTATCGGTGACACCGTGAATATCGGCTATTTTTCGCAGGAATGTGAATCTATGGACCCGAATATGCGTGTTATAGAGTATATCCGTGAGACTGCGGACAGGATACAGACTCCAGACGGAACGGTTACGGCTTCGCAGATGCTTGAAAGATTTCTGTTCAATTCAGAATTGCAGTGGAATCGTATCGAAAAGCTGTCGGGCGGTGAAAGAAAGCGTCTGTATCTGCTGAAAGTTTTGATGGAAGCACCTAATATCCTGCTTCTTGACGAGCCGACAAATGATCTTGACATTGCAACGCTGACGATACTTGAAGATTATCTGGAGAATTTCAACGGCGCAGTTGTGGCAGTATCCCATGACCGCTATTTCCTTGACAGGATGGCAACTGAGATATTTGAGTTCAGGGACGGTATGTGCAATCGCTATAACGGCAATTACACCGACTACGCACAGCAGGCATTGAAAAGCGTTTCCGCCGAAAAGCCGAAGCAGAAAGGCGAGAAGAAAGAACGCACCTATACAGGAAAAACAAGGCTGAAATTCTCGTTCAAGGAACAGCGTGAATATGATACCATCGACAATGATATCGCACAGCTTGAACAGCAGATAGCCGATACGGAAAAGGAGATATCCGCCAATTCAGCGGATTACGTGAAATTGCAGGAGCTTTCGGATAAAAAGGAAGAACTGGAGAATACCCTCGCCGAGAAGATGGACAGATGGGTATATCTCAATGACCTTGCAGAGCGTATCGCAAGGGGAGAGATGGTCTGAGTTTACTCTCCATCGGCTTGAGCGACGAAATGAATATCATTACATGAGGGGACATTGTTCCCCTCATTTTATTATATCACAGTGGTTTTTATTATCTATCACATTGTCAACACATTGACAATGTATAATTTATCCGTTTCAACAATATGCTAACCGGGTTAGCAAAAGTGAGGTGAACCATATGGCAGAGGTTGAGCAAATAGAGCAGATACTCGCACTTTTTGACGATGCGATGCCCGAAGACTGGTACAGGAAAATGGATGCATATAAAGTCGGATTCGGCGCTGTACTCCGTGTTCTTGCACAAAACGGAGGAAAAGCACCATCGGGACTTATAAGCAGAGTTCTCGGCATAAGTACGGCAAGAGTTGCAGTCCTGACAAAGAAAATGACAGCAAAGGGAATAGTCGAAAAATGCTCTGATGAGCGTGATGCACGTGTCACCGTGGTAAGGCTGACAGAACAGGGCATTAAGACAGCCTGCGAAATGAAAGATACTATGTATCAGGATGTGGGCATATTAATTGATAAGCTGGGTATGGAGCGGCTTCTGGAATTCATCAGTACCTCCAAAGAGATAGGCATGATTTTCAAAGAAAGAAAAAGCTGCTGCATTTCAGACAACTAAAAAAAGGAGAGAAAATATGCTAAAACTTTTCAGATTTCTCAGGAAGAAAGAATGGGGATTGATATCACTGTCAGTATGCTTTGTTGTATTGCAGGTCTGGCTCGACCTCACACTTCCCGACTTCATGGCAGACATAACTATGCTGGTGCAGACCGACGGAAGCACCATGAGCGAGATAATCAGGGCAGGCATAAAAATGGTGGGCTGTGCATTCGGCAGTCTGGCGGCATCTATTGTAACAGCCCTCTGCGCTTCAAAAATAGCATCGGAATTCAGTGCAAATCTCAGAAGTGCGATTTTCAGAAAAGTCCAGTCATTCTCAATGGAGGAGATAGGAAAATTCTCCACAGCAAGCCTTATCACTCGTTCCACCAATGACATCAACCACGTTCAGATGGTCATAGTAATGGGCTTGCAGGTAATGGTAAAAGCCCCGATCATGGCAGTCTGGGCAATATTTAAGATATCAGGCAAGCAGTGGCAGTGGATGGCGGCAACAGGTGCGGCAGTAGCGGTCTTGCTTCTGGTTGTAGGTACTTGTGTAGCTATGGCTTATCCGAAATTCAAGAAATTGCAGGTATTGACCGATGACCTGAACAGAGTCACAAGAGAGAACCTGACAGGAATAAGAGTTGTTCGTGCCTATAACGCAGAGAAGTATCAGGAGGAGAAATTTGAAAAGGCAAACTCCGAACTGACCAATACACATATGTTCACTATGCACACAATGGCATTCATGATGCCGAGCATACAGCTTATAATGAGCGGTATCTCCCTTGCGGTTTACTGGATAGGTGCAGTACTCATCAACGAAGCGCATATGATGGACAAAGCGGTGCTTTTCTCTGATATGATGGTATTTTCACAGTATGCGATACAGGTTGTTATGGCATTCATGATGCTTGTTATCATCTTCATGATACTGCCGAGAGCTTCAGTTGCCGCACAGCGAATCTGGCAGGTAATTTCCACGGAACTGTCAGTTACCGGCGGTGAAAAGACCGAAGGTATCGCTGAAAAGCGTGGTGAGGTAGAATTCAGGGGAGTTTCGTTCCGCTATCCCGACGGTGATGATTATGTGCTGAGAGATATCAGCTTTACTGCAAAAAGAGGCGAAACTGTTGCATTTATCGGCTCGACAGGATGCGGAAAGAGTACAGCAGTCAACCTCATCCCACGTTTCTATGATGCAACAGAGGGCGAGATACTTGTCAGCGGTGTCAATGTCAGAGAGTACACACAGCAGGCATTGAGAGAGATGATAGGCTATGTTTCGCAGAAAGCAACGCTGTTTTCGGGAACTCTCAGTTCAAACGTAGCATACGGTAAAGCAAATGACAGCGACCTTGAAGAAAATGTGAAAGATGCAATGCACGTTGCTCAGGGCGACGATATAGTTTCAAAGGATGATGACGGGATAAATGCATTCGTGGCACAGGGCGGAACAAATTTCTCAGGCGGTCAGAAACAGCGAATCTCCATAGCAAGAGCCATCTGCAAAGACCCTGACATCTTCATTTTCGACGATTCGTTCTCAGCCCTTGATTACAGAACAGACCGTGAGCTTCGTGCCGAACTGAACAAAAGATGTGCAGGCAGTACAAGAATTATCGTTGCACAGCGAATCGGAACTATCAAGGATGCAGACAGGATAATCGTGCTTGATGACGGAAAGATCGCAGGAATCGGAACACACAGCGAGCTTATGCGTGACTGCGAGGTCTACCGTCAGATAGCATATTCACAGCTTTCGGAAAAGGAGCTTGCATAATGGAAAAAAGAGAATATGAGATAGGTCAGAGTAACAGACCAAGACGAGGAGGCGCTCCAAGACCGGGAATGCCCACAGAGAAAGCGAAGGATTTTTCGGGAACAACGGGAAAACTGGTCAGCTATGGCGGAAAATATGTCCCATTCGTAATAATATCCCTCATATGTGCGGTCATAAGTACAGTTCTTACACTTATCGGCCCTGACAAACTTTCGGATATGACCGATGAGATAACAAAGGGTATCATCACGGGTATAGATATGGATGCGGTGAAAAAGATAGGAATTACGCTCATCTGTTTTTATGCTGTAAGCTATCTGACATCGGTGATCCAGGGATGGATCATGGCGAATGTCACACAGGGACTTTCACAAAGCCTGCGTAAGGATATTTCGCATAAAATAAATCTTCTCCCCATGTGGTACTACAATCAGACCACCACAGGCGACATACTTTCAAGAGTCACGAATGATGTTGACACCATCGGACAGTCGCTTAACCAGAGTATCGGCAACCTTGTTTCGGCAGTGGTGCTGTTTGTGGGAAGTCTTTTCATGATGCTGAAAACCAACGGTATAATGACCCTGACAGCCGTTCTTGCAACGATATTCGGATTTGTGCTGATGTTCATGATAATGGGCAGAAGCCAGAAATACTTTATCCGTCAACAGAAGAATTTAGGTGCGATAAACGGACATATTGAGGAGATCTATGCAGGCCACACAGTTGTCAAGGCATACAACGGAGAGGCACAGGAAGAAAAGAAGTTCGACGAGCTTAATGACAAACTCCGTGACAGCGCATTCAAAGCCCAGTGCCTTTCGGGAATGATGATGCCTATAATGGGATTCATCGGAAATTTCGGATATGCGGCAGTATGCGTTGTGGGCGGTGCGCTTGCGCTGAACGGAAAGATAGGATTCGGTGTGATAGTGGCATTCATGATGTACGTCCGCTATTTCACACAGCCTCTCAACCAGATAGCTCAGGCGGCGCAGGCACTCCAGTCAGCGGCAGCGGCAGGTGAGCGAGTATTTGAATTTCTCGAAGCTGAGGAGATGGAGGATGAAAGCTCAAAGAGCCGAAAGCTGGAAAATACAAAGGGCGAGGTCACATTCTCACACGTAAAATTCGGATATGAGAACAGCGGAAAAATAATCATCAACGACTTCTCAGCAATAGCAAAGCCTGGTCAGAAAATAGCCATCGTAGGCCCGACAGGTGCAGGAAAGACCACAATGGTAAATCTGCTCATGCGTTTCCATGAACTCAATGGCGGTGAGATAATGATAGACGGAGTTTCAACAAAGGAAATGAGCCGTGAGGAAGTCCATTCCCAGTTCTGCATGGTGCTTCAGGACACATGGCTGTTTGAGGGAACGATACGGGAGAATCTGATATATTCCACAGATAACGGCAGTGACGAGAAGATGAAAGAAGCCTGCAAAGCAGTGGGACTTGACCATTTCATCAGAACTCTGCCAAATGGCTATGATACCATGCTGACCGACCAGCTTAATCTTTCACAGGGACAGAAGCAGCAGCTTACCATTGCAAGAGCGATGATAGCAGATAAGCCGATGCTGATACTTGACGAAGCGACAAGTTCAGTCGATACACGTACAGAATTGCAGATACAGAGAGCGATGGATAAACTCATGGAGAAGCGAACATCTTTTGTTATCGCACATCGTCTTTCAACTATAAGGGATGCGGATATGATACTTGTAATGAAGGACGGAGATATAATCGAAAGCGGAGATCATGAGGAACTTCTAAAGCAGAACGGATTCTACGCACAGCTTTACAACAGCCAGTTTGAGAGCGCATAAGGAAAATAAAACTCCCGTAAGGGCGGTACTCTTACAGAAGTTTTTACACGTGATATTGAGGAAAACCCTT
>JAEDMD010000102.1 GCA_016303195.1 Oscillospiraceae bacterium
CGACAAAATTATGCCTGATAATCCGTACATTCACCCTATGTGGACAGGTTCTTAGAAGTGACTATTATGCAAACACCAACAACTTTCGACCACATTTTTTCAAAATCCTCCACAAATTTTTACTTGACGTTTGAACAAAAATATTGTAAAATATAGTTATATAAAGTATTTATAGCTGCTTTGGAGGATGTTTATGGGAAATTTATTAGTTGCTTATTATTCGTGGTCAAATGGAAACACAAAAAAAATCGCCGAAAAACTGGCTGATGCACTCAATGCTGACAAAATTGTCCGCATCGAAACTGTAACTCCATATTCAGGCTCATACGACGACGTGGTGAAACAGGGAAAAAGCGAAGTTGAAAACGGCTTCATCCCTGAAATCAAACTCCTCGACACCGATAATTCCGAGACTGAATTAGACCTCGCTCAATATGACACTATCGCCATCGGCACTCCGACTTGGTGGTATACCTGCGCTCCTGCAGTGGCAGGTTTCCTCAAAAAATTCAACTGGAACGGCAAGACCATTAGCCCCTTCCAGACTCACGGCGGATGGATGGGAAGCGTTTTCAGCGATATCAGGAATTTCTGCAATGGTGCGGAAATGTGCCTTCCCAAGAGCATCCAGTTTGATTCGTCAGGCGGCGACAAGCAGCTTACCGCCGATCTTGATGTTGACCTTTGGATCAAAGAGATCAGTCAGCTTCTTAATAAGTAAATATAACAAAACCCGAAACTGTCAGCCGACAATTTCGGGTTTGATTTTTTCAAGCACATCGCAGATGCTATCGGAGAAGACCGTGGCTGTATCTGCGATTATTTTTTTTGGATTCTCAACTTTTCCATGATTCGTAGGGGCGGCGATCGGAATATCTACTTCATCAAGCATTGAAATATCCTGCTCGCCGTCTCCTGCCCCAATAGACGTACATTGACCAAATTCCGCTATAAATCGCCTTACAGCGCTCCCTTTGTTTATAACTGACGGAACACAATAGACCTTACGGTTGTCACGAAAAATGGTCACAAGCTGCAAATCAAGGGCGTTTTTTAAAGCTGTTTCGGCTTCTTCAGCATCATCACAAACAACGTATGCCATTATTCGCTCAACTTGGTGAACTTCCCTGTCGCTGAGTTTCGACATCATTTCAGCCGCCTCTACAAGTTCGCCATGTGCGCTTTCAGCAAGTTCATACGTCCTTTCCAGCCAATTCTGCTGTATTTCACCATTTTCAAGGAGAATGCCGCCGTTGCAGATAATTGCATACCGCACATTCAATTTGGCTGTAAGCGCAGAAAGCCTGTCATATTGCGGCTTTATACGAGTTGTAACAGGAATTATCTCAGCGCTGTGGAGATCGGTAAAAAAATCATACGAACGCTTCGTCATGTAGCTTTGTATCTTGCCGTTTATATGCTCCACAACAACCTTGTTTTCGCCTATTTCACGTCGATAGGAGTAAAGCAGAGTGTTGTCGATATCCGTAAAAAGATTTATCTTTTCCATTACAGCACCAGCGGCGACTCGATATAGGTCACGCTCTTTTCTTCTCTGCTCTCAGACCACGGGATTTCTTTGCCGAGCAGCTTGTTTACCGCAATATATGGTATATTTATACCGCTTCCCACCACTGACATCTGCACACCGCCTGACATTCTTGTGTTCACTTCAAGCAGGTACGGGATATCATCCAACAGCTTGAACTGGATGTTGCATGGCATTTCCAGTGGGAATTTTTCAAGGAATTCACAGCATATTTTCAATATTTCCTCGTCATAAACGATATGCTCAACACGGGAGTAGCTCTTTCGCCTCGGAACGGCGATTATTCCCGATGGTGTCCGCAGGCAGTCAACGCTTATCTCATCGCCCGAAAGGAACGGCATGACCATCAGCGGTGCAAAGCTGTCACGCTCCGAAAGTGCGGAAATTGCCGTATCAAGGGAAATTCTCGTACTTGAATGTGTAAACAGCGACGCATAATCCTTTGGCGAATTATCAATGATATGGAAACTCATTCCGCCCTCATCCCTGACAAATTTAAAGCAAACTCTGTCATATTTTCCGCTGAGAGAGTTGTATGCTTCCGTGAACTCTCTCACGTTCGTCACAATGTAATACTCAGGAATTTTGCCGATATCCAGCGATTTGAAAAGCTCATACGCCCTGTCCTTGAGATTGAGTACAGACACTTTTTCATAGTCATCTACCATGACTTTTATGCCTTTTTCAGCAAATTCTGCCTTATGCTCGCTGATAGTCACAAGTTCACGGCGAGGCATAAAAATGTCCACATTATGCTTTTCGCAGAAATCAAGGCAGAAATCTACATAATCCTCACCTCTCAGCCGTGGTTCCTGATACCACTCGTCGCACTGGAGCATTATAGGCGATTCCTTTGCCTCATTTGTGCCGATAATCCGAAATTTGTCGCCCCCCTGACGTATAAGTGCGATTATATCGTAGGCTGTACTGAACCAGTGATTCAGCCAGATAGTTTTCATATTCTTCCTCCTCAGTTGTCTGCAAGATTCTTGATAAGTCCGCAGGCACGGTAATTTTTCAGCGGATAGACCTCCAGCTCAACATTTTTTTCAGCCGCAAGCTGATAAAGATGTCCGAGATGCTCATTATCGTCAAGGCTGTGAACAAGCACCTTCCACGGTACTCGCCTGAGCAATACTCTTGTAGCCTCGCCGATGCTGGGTTTTACCAGATTAATGTCAGATATCCCATACTTTTTGCAGATAGCTCTCGCTTCCGCCATGCCGTCAGTTCCGCAATGATCGTCTTTCATAGGCTTCACTGTTTCAAAGCACGAAACTACCGAATCAATGAAATAATAGGTCAGATCCTCGTCCATTAGATCACTGTAAAAATGTGCGCCGTGGAAGTCATTTTCGCCGATTATATCGCTCCTCAGAAATGTTCGGCTCAGAAGTCCCGAAACTGTGGAATTAAGGCATGAGCTTGCTATGAGAAAATCATCGTGAGTTCCGCATTTTTCAGCGATATATGCAGGATCGGACAGAACTGCAAGTCCCGAAGATACTCCTTCAAAATCCTCCATCGCCTTGTTCAGTGTACGCTGTATCGCTCCTTTTCCCGTCCAGCCGTCTACAAACTGAATGTCCTCAGGTGCATGGCGGTCAAGAATGTACTTCATGGCATTTTTGTCGATACCCCTGCCACGGATGATCGAGATAGTGTAGTGCGGTATCTCCCTTTTGTACTTGAATCTGATATAGCGTTTCAGAAGTACACCTATGGATGTTCCTGCTCTTGCAAGGGATACCAGAACAGGCGATTTTTTGCCGTTTATGATGCTGTCTGCAAGCTGTGCCACCGAGTCCGCTGTTATCTGTGAATACATCTCAACAGCACGTTTGAATGTTGCCATATAACTTTCTGTCGGCTTGTATTCCAGCGGAAGCATCTCAGAATAATGCACTCCGCTCTGTATCTTTGCTTCACGCTCTTTTGTGGCAAGCGGTGTTACAAGCCCTGTTATGTCTTTCAGAAGTATTGTTACGTCGTCTTCTTTATATGTGCTGAACATCTTTTTCCCCTTTCAGCAGCAGAATATTTGAACAGCCCTTTTGTCTGAGAAGTCCGGCAATATCATCAAGTCCGCCTTCATATTTCAGATCCGAATCTGTAAATATTATCGCAGTGTCATACTCATGGATGTTGTATATAAATGTCTTTCTATCAGCTTCATAAAAGCTGTGAACGATATTTCCCGATTTTATGGGGTATTCCCCATCAGTACAGATCGCAATGGGACTTCTTGTGGTCGCATGGCATTTCACATCCGCTGAAATTCCCATATCTTCTATCATTTTTCCGAGGATGACAGATGGATACATGAACTCCTCAGTGCCCATAACAAGCACCTTCCCGTAAATGTCAAGCCTGTGGGAATTGATAAAGTCACTGCAAAGCTCTTTCAGCTTTTCGTTGTAGTACTTTACAGTCACTCCAAGTCTTGTATCGGGAACAGGATAACTCATGCATGGCTTTATGCCACTTTTTTCCAAAATTGTAGGTTCTGCGTCAAATGCCTGTATATCGGCAACTGCCTTTTCATAGTCCTTGTTTTCAAGTTTCAGCAGGCTGATGCATTCAACACCCGACGCATTCATTATAGCGTTGTTTTCTTCGGAAACACGATTTATAACAGATGCCGCAACCAGTTTTTTATCACAAAGCTCAGGATAGCTGTCCATAAGATTCTCTATGATATTGAGAACTGTCTTGCCTGTGGAAAATTCGTCATCCACGAATACAACTGTTTCTGTGTTCGCAAAATATTCCCTTAGATTCTCGGAGCAAAGTTTCTGCTCAGCGGCATGGCTGTGTTCCTCCAGAAACTCCGTCCATTCCGAAACTTCGGGGATATCTTCACGTGTGGTGTGGATATAGATGCAGTCATCGGAAATGCACGATGCAACAGCCGCTCCGACAGCAGTTGCGGTTTCAGCAAAGCCGATAACGAGCCTTGTTTCCGGATATGCGTCAGCGACTAACTTACCGAGGGCTTTCATCATAGCAAGCGCTTTATTCGGTGAGACCGGGATATGCTTTGCCTGTAACGGGTCAACAAGCAGATAAGTCCGCTTTTTATTGTTCAGTCTTTTTGCTAATCTTAACAGATCATTTTCAGTATATTCTGCCATTATGTTACCTTTCTTTACCTGTATTTCTTCGCTCATTTATCAATATACTCCGTAAACTTTTGCACGGGTAAGTATCTGTGTCGCCCATCTGAGGTGGCATTTCACCTCGTTCATTCTGTCACCGCCTGCGCCCTTTGAAACAGCAAATCCCTCTGTCCGCCAGTCTGCAATATTCTTTGCATCCTCATAGTCCGACTGTGACACCTTCAGCGAATTGAATATCACAGGGAGCTGTGTAGGATGAATGGCTGTTTTTCCGATAAATCCGTTGATGAGATCCATACCGATCTCTCTGCGGAGGCCGTCAGCCCACTCGCCGTTCTCATCACTTCCGAAATATTCCCACACCGGGCCTGATACAACGTAATCCTTTGCAAATACGTTGATTATGTTGACCAGAATATCTTTGATAACGCCGATATCGTAGATGGTCTGCTCTTTGCTTCGTCTCAGGCCGTACATATTGCTGAAATCGTTTCCGCCCACCCTGACATTCAGCACAAACTGACGGGCAGAATCCAGCTTCTGCTTTATTTTCTCCATTATGGCAACTCTGTTCTGTATATCCGCAACTGCTTTGCTTTCCAGTATCGGCATGATGTACAGACGTTTTTCACGCATGATATTGAACTCCTTGATGAGCGAAATATATTCATCCGCATTGTCAAGGTCAAATTTCGGCAGAACATAGCCTGTCAGAAGATTTTCAAGTCCGCCGAGAAATTCGTGTATCCTCGCCATATGCTTCGGAGTTCTCACTCTCACAAACAGAAGCGGAAGTTTGACATCGACATTTGCAAGCTCGCTGAGGCTCTTTTTCAGCTGTTTCTCAGCGTCCTCCAGCTTGTCATCCATTATCGAATCCTCAAGACAGAAAACCAACGAGGTCAAAGCCTTTATCTCCCCCGAAATCAGCTTTCCTGCGATGGTTTTGTTCAGTGCGGGAGTATAAAGCAGTCCGCCCACACGGTAAGGTAATTCATCAATATTGATCTCCATTTTATTTTCCTCCATCCGTTAACAGTATGATTACTATATCATGAATAAAACCTGCCCAAAACCGTAAAATACAGGCATTCAGACAGGTTATGCCTGCACTGTGAGACAGTGCAGGCTATATTCCTATTTTTATCAGACATTTGCACCGAATGAGCGGCAAATAGCTGCCAGTCCACCCTGATAGCCTGATGCAACGGCATTGAACTTCCATTCACCGTTTCTGTTATAGATCTCTGCAATGACCAGTGCTGTCTCGATGGAGAATTCCTCCTCAAGGTCGAAACGAAGCACAGTTTCGCCAACTTCATCGTTCTCGCATGAAAGTCTTGCGATACGGATATAAGCATTCGATACCTGACCAAAGTTCTGGCGGCGAAGATCTGCATCATAAATGGTAACGCAGATAGCTATCTTCTTGATCTCAGGCGGAAGCTTTGTGAAGTCGATCTTGATCTGCTCGTCATCGCCGTCACTGCCGCCTGTGAGGTTATCGCCCATGTGGACAACTGCACCGTCACGGCCTGAGAGGTTGTTGTAGAATACAAAGTCCTCATCTCTCAGCAGTTTGTCATTCTCGCCGAGAAGGAACACAGATGCATCGAGGTCAAAATCTGCTCCGCCGTCATAGCGGTTGGTATCCCAGCCAAGACCAACAAGTGCGTGTGTCATTGACTTTTCCAGTGAAATTCTCTGACCCTTCTGAAGATTGATAGCCATAATGTTTACCTCCTTTTATCTGAACATATCTACTAAGCTCTGGAGTCTGCTTGCTTCCTGAACGCCCTGTCCGATAGCATTGAACTTCCATTCGCCATTCTTTCTGTAAATCTCACCTACAACAAGACCTGTCATGCCGCTGTAATCATCTGTAAGATTGAAACGGCAAAGCTCTGAATGTGTATCTGTATCAACGATCCTGATGAATGCGTTCTTGATCATTCCGAAATGCTGGTTCTTTGTTCTTGCATCGTAGATGTTGACAACGAACTTCATGCTGTCGATATTTGAAGGAACTTTCGGAAGATCGATCATGATCTGCTCATCATCACCGTCGCCGCCGCCTGTGAGATTATCGCCCATATGAACGATAGCGCCGCTTGAATGGCGAAGGTTTCCAAAGTAAATAAGAGTGCCCTTCAGATCGTTCGGATCTGCGATCTTTCCGTCAGGACCGCAGAGGATAACTGAAGCGTCACAGTCTACTGATGCAGGCTTGCTTGCGAACAGAGCCTTGAGTCCGCTGACATTCTGTCTTGCTTCATCCCAGCCAAGACCTTCCTGGTCGATG
>JAEDMD010000103.1 GCA_016303195.1 Oscillospiraceae bacterium
ACGTGCGCCTGCGGCGCTTTTTTATATTTTTTAAAAGTAAATGCTGTTGCCGTGGGCAACTCTGTGATATTTCTTGATTTTTTGGCAGTTTTATGATACAATTATAGTAAATTAAGAACGATAAACTTTTGTCAGGGTGGTGAATTCATGAAGCATATCTCATTTATAGATACCGAAGTCAGCGAATTAGATCAAAAAGCATATGATTTCGGTGCAGTTAATGAAAATGATGATAAACTGCATACTGGTTCTGCTCATGAATTCAATTCCTTTATCGCAGGGGCTGAGTTCCTTTGCGGTCATAATATCATCGGCCATGACGCAAAGTACATCGAAGTTCCCGCAGGCGCAAAACTCATCGACACATTGTATCTGTCTCCTCTGCTGTTCCCGAACAAGCCCTATCACAAACTTCTGAAAGACGACAAACTGCTGACCGATGAACTCAACAATCCTCTCAACGATGCAATAAAGGCAAAAGGGCTGTTCTTTGATGAAGTCAATGCCTTTGAGTCCCTTGATGACGAGATGAAACTCATCTGCTATATGCTCCTGAGAAACAGCCCCTATTTTTCTGCTTTCTTTGACTATCTCGATTTCTCAGCGGAAGATGACCTTGAAACTGCGATACAAGTTCGGTTTGCTGATGAAATATGCGAGAACGCTCCTCTCTCAAACATCATCGTTGGTTCACCTGTTGAGCTTGCCTACTGCCTTTCGCTCATTTCCGCAACAGAGGAATACTCGCTGATACCCAGATGGGTACAGATAAACTTCCCGAATGTGGACAGGATAATGCGTGTTCTCAGAAACACCTCCTGCCATGAATGTACCTACTGCAAGTCAAGGCTGAACCCTCTCGGCTATCTTGGCAAATATTTCGGATATCCGAGTTTTCGTAAATACAATGATGAACCATTGCAGGAAAATGCTGTTACAGCGGCAGTGGAGCATAAGTCACTGCTTGCTATATTTCCAACAGGCGGCGGTAAGTCCCTGACATTTCAGATACCCGCACTTATGGCTGGAGAAACAGAACGTGCCCTGACGGTCGTTATATCGCCTTTGCAGTCGCTTATGAAAGATCAGGTGGACAATCTGGCAAAGCGAGGTATTGCCGAAGCTGTTACTATCAACGGATTGTTAAGCCCCATAGAGCGAGCAGAAGCTATTGAGCGTGTAGAATCGGGGATCGCTTCTATACTCTATATATCCCCCGAATCGCTTCGTTCCGTAACGATCGAGCGGTTGTTTTTGTCACGCCATATCGACCGTTTCGTTATAGATGAGGCTCACTGTTTCTCCGCATGGGGGCAGGATTTCCGTGTGGATTATTTGTATATCGGCGACTTTATCCGTGAATTGCAGGAGAAGAAAGGTCACGGCTGTAAGATACCCGTGTCATGCTTTACAGCTACTGCAAAACAGAAGGTCATCAGCGATATCAAGGAGTATTTCAAGAACAAGCTGGATATAGAACTTGAACTTTTTGCTACAAACGCATCCCGTACCAATCTGCGGTATGAAGTGCTGTTCAAGGAGACAGACGAAGAAAAATATGAAATGCTTCGTACTCTTATTGAGCAGAAAAACTGTCCGACGATAGTTTATGTTTCAAGGACAAAGCGTACATTAATGTTAGCCGAAAAGCTGACCAATGACGGTTTCAAGGCAAGAGCGTTCAACGGTAAAATGGACAGCAGTGAAAAGCAGGAAAATCAGGAAGCATTCATCAATGACGAGGTGCAGATAATCGTTGCGACCTCAGCTTTTGGAATGGGTGTTGATAAATCCAATGTCAAGCTGGTCATTCACTATGATATTTCCGATTCCCTTGAAAACTATGTGCAGGAGGCAGGTCGTGCAGGCCGTGACGAGAAATTGCAGGCTGAGTGTTATGTCCTTTACAATGACAGCGACCTTGACAAGCACTTCATTCTCCTCAATCAGACCAAACTCAGTATCAGCGAGATACAGCAGGTATGGAAGGCTATCAAAGACCTGACACGCACTCGCCCCGAAGTCTGCTGTTCTCCCCTTGAAGTCGCAAGACAGGCAGGCTGGGATGACAGCGTTGCAGATATTGAAACACGAGTCAAAACAGCTATACAGGCACTTGAAAACGCAGGATATATTCAGCGTGGCAAGAATGTTCCCCGTGTTTATGCAGACAGCATCCTTGTAAAAACTATGATCGAAGCCTCTGAACTCATAGACAGCTCTCTTAGGTTTGAAAACGACGAAGAACGTACAATTGCAAAGCGTATCATCAAATCACTTATCTCCAGCAAAAGTATCGCAAGGGCAGGAAATGCCGATGCTGAGTCAAGAGTTGATTATCTTGCAGACAGGCTCGGTATCGAGAAATCAGGCATTATCCACTCTATCCAGCAAATGCGTGAGGATGGTCTGCTTGCCGACACCAAAGACCTGACCGCCTATATCCAGAAAACCGATACTGTCAACAAGTCTATGCTGGTACTGCACCGCTTTCAGGCTCTTGAAACATTCCTGCTTGAATACATAGACGCAGACAAACTCTGCATGAATTACAAGGAACTGAATGAATCTGCTCTTGCAGGCGGTGTAAAGACAAGCTCTGTCAATTCTATAAAAACGCTTTTCTATTATTGGACGATCCGCAGCTATATACAGAAAGAGCAGGATCAGCTTACGGGCAGGATAAGCATTGTTCCGAAGCTGAGTATGGAGCATATAAGGGCAAAACGTCAGAAAAGTTACAGCATATCAGAGTTCATCATAAACTACCTGTTCCAAAACAGCAGTAAAGATATCATCCCAAAAGATGAAGTACTTGTAGGTTTTTCCGTGCTTGAACTTCTGAATGCCTGCCGTGAGCAGTCACAGTTTGAAGTACATGAAAATGATATAGAAGAAGCCCTTCTTTTCCTGTCAAAGATAGGTGCATTGAAGCTGGAGGGCGGCTTTCTTGTGCTTTACAGCGGTATGCGAATCAAAAGGCTTGAACTTGACAACCGTATCAAATACAAGCAGGACGACTACAAACAGCTCAATGAGTTCTATAAGCAGAAAATACAGCAGATACATATAGTCGGAGAATATGCGAACATGATGGTGCGTGACTACAACGAAGCATTGCAGTTTGTAAACGACTATTTTCAGATGGACTATAAGAAATTCCTGTCTCAGTATTTCTCAGGCGAACGTGCCGCCCAGATTGAACGCAACATCACGCCGGAAAAATACAGACAGCTTTTTGATACGCTATCTGAGCGTCAGCTTGAGATCATAAATGATGACAGTTCAAAATATATAGTTGTATCAGCCGGTCCGGGGAGCGGAAAGACAAGAGTGCTTGTACATAAGCTGGCATCACTTCTCCTGCTTGAAGACGTGAAACACGAACAGCTTCTTATGCTGACCTTTTCAAGAGCCGCCGCTATTGAATTCAAACAGCGTTTGCGTGAACTTATAGGCAACGCTGCAAACTTTATTGAGATAAAGACTTTCCATTCCTATTGCTTTGATCTGCTCGGAAAGATAGGCAATATTCAGGAGTCGGAAAACATAGTAAAGGACGCAGGCGAGCTTATCCGCAGCGGTGATGTGGATACAAGCCGGATAACAAAAACTGTTCTCGTTATTGATGAAGCTCAGGATATGGACAAGTATGAGTTCAGCCTTGTGGAAGCACTTATGGAACGCAACGAGGATATGCGTGTTATCGCTGTGGGCGATGACGACCAGAATATATATCAGTTCCGTGGTTCTGATTCAAAATATCTGAGATCATTTATAACAGAGCATGATGCGAAGCAGTATTCACTTATTGACAATTACAGAAGCTGTCAGAGCATTGTTACTTTTGCAAATCAGTTTGTAAAGACCATCTCTGACAGAATGAAAACTGAGGATATTGCCGCTGTTTCAAATGATACGGGCGAAGTAAAGCTGATAAAGCACAGCAGTTCAAACTTTGAGACCACTCTGGTAGAGGATATGCTTCAAGTTGGGGCAAATGGCTCTGCCTGTATCCTCACAAATACCAACCATGAAGCATTGCTGATACTTGGTATTCTCAGACAGCGGAATATCCCCGCAAAGCTGATACAGTCCATTGACGGTTTTGATATATATGATATAGCTGAGATAAGGTTATTCCTCAAAAAGCTGAACGCTGAAAACACATCGCCCGTTATCAGTAATGAGCAGTGGAACACCGCTATTGAAGCCATTAAAAAGTATTATCAGAACAGCGCCTGTCTGCCCATAATACTTAATATCCTGCATACTTTCGAGGCAACTAATTCCAAGAAATACCGAACCGACCTTGAAATGTTCCTGCACGAATCCAAGATCGAAGATTTCTACACTGACGAAAAAGGTGTTATCACTATCTCAACTATGCACAAATCCAAAGGCAGAGAATTTGACAACGTGTATATGCTCCTCAGTAATATCAGCATGGATACTGACGAAGAAAAGCGCAAGCTGTATGTTGGTATGACAAGAGCAAAGAAACTTCTGCATATCCATTATTTCGGCGACAAATTCGACCGCTTTGCCGAGTTTGCCACTACTGATGAGATAGACCTGCATACCTATCCGAAACCTTCGGAAATCATTTTACAGCTTTCCCACAGAGATGTGTTCCTTGACTTTTTCAAGGATAAGAAATCGCTGATACTGAAACTGAAAAGCGGTATGCACCTTGCGGTAAAAGGCAAAAGGCTGTATATTCAGCTAAACGGCAAACTTCTGCCCGTCCTGCAATTTTCAGCCAAATGCAACGAGAATGTAAAACACCTCATCGAATCGGGTTACACACCATATGATGCAGTTGTGCGTTTCATCTGTGCATGGAAAGGCAAGGAAGATACAACCGAATCGGCAGTCATTCTGGCTGATATTTATTTTCGCATGAATCCATGACCATTTTGTCAGATATCTTGCAGGATAAGCAGAAATCTCATTAAGGCAACACCGCACAGAGCTTGTGCTGAAGATGCGCAGACAAATTTTTTGTCAGATTGTATAGAAATTCCGCAGGCATACTTACGTATGTCAAGGAATTACTGTGCAAGATGACGGAAAATATGCAAGCAGATTCAGTGCAAAGCCGTCAGGTGGGCTTTGTGCGGTGTTGCCTTAATAGAACGGAAATAGAAATATACACGCAGGAGGGCTACCATGCTTGTCATCTACGCAGAAAAAGGCAGTCTTGCCAAAACGATCGCAGCCGTACTCCATGCCGGACAGCGAATCCCGCTGAAGGATGAACCGACGGTCGGCTATTATCAGTTTCAATATCACGGCGAGGATGCCGTTCTTTGCCACGGCATCGGACATCTGATGCAGCTTGCCACTGCAAAGAGCTACGATGAAAAATATGCTAAGTGGGATCTGTCCGTATTTCCGTGCATTCCGCAGCAGTTCAGGCTTGCGGCAAAGTCGGAGACGGTTGCCTGTGCAAGGCTCGTGCGCTCCTTTCTGAAACAGGCGGACTGGGTCATCAATGCGACAGACCCCGACCGTGAGGGCGAGCTAATATTCTCGTATGTGTATCAGGCGTGCGGCTGCCATGCGCCTGTCATGCGTGTGTGGATCGAAGACCTGACAGATGCAAAAATACAGAAAGCATTTGCCAATCTTATCGCCCCCGATCAGCCCATTTCTCCGCAGAATCCAGGCACACCGAATGACTTGCAGGCGGCTGGGCGTGCAAGGGATATTGCAGACTGGCTCATCGGCAATAACCTGACTGTTGCGGCAACTAAAAAGTTCGGCGGCTATGAGGAACTTCTGTCCGTCGGCAGAGTGCAGACACCTACGCTGGCACTGGTGGTAGAGCGTGAGAAAGCCATCAGAAATTTTGTGAAAGCACCGTTCTGGCGGCTTGTCGGAGATTTTATGACACCAAATGGCGAGCATTTTGAAGCCGAATATGCAGGCGGCAAATTTGACAAGCAGGAGGATGCACAAAAGCTGCTTGCACAATGCGGCGATCATTCGGGAATTGTGAAAGAACTCGAAACAAAGCGCCGCACACAGGCTGCACCCTTGCTCTATAATGCGACGCAATTACAGATCGCTGCAAACAAGAAATTCGGCTGGAATGCGGACAAAACGGCGAAGATCATGCAAAGTCTCTATGAGAAAAAGCTCATGACCTATCCCCGCACCTCGTCCGAACATCTGACCGTTGCGATGATGCCGGAAACGGCGCAGACCATTGCAAAGTTGCTGCAAATGCCGGAATATCAGGCATTATCGCTCCCGAAAAACGGGTGGCAGAAATTCACCCGGCGGCATTTTGATGACAGCAAGGTCGGCTCACATCCGGCAATTATCCCGACAGTAAATGTTCCGTCGAATCTGAACGGGCTTTCATCGGACGAGAAATCGCTCTACGATCTGCTTGCAAAGTCACTCATCCGCATCATTTATCCGAAAGCAGTGCTGGATGATACAAGCGTTCTGATCGACGTCAATCAGGTGGGATTCAAGGCATCCGGCACGGTGCTGGTATCTCCCGGCTGGTATGCGGTAGACGGTCGAAACATACAGAAACATCCGCTTCCGACAATGCAAAAAAACGATGTTTTACAAGGAATATATTCACTGAAAGAGGGCGAGACCGAGCCGCCGAAACGCTATACCGAAGCCGACCTGCTGTCGGCAATGGAGCTTGCCGGACAAAACATTGAGGACGAGGAAATTCGCACACTCATGAAAATGCAGAAGAAAGGACTCGGCACCGATGCGACCCGTGCGCCGATATTGAAAGGCTTATTTGACCGCCATTATCTTGAACGCAAGGGCAAGACGATCTTTCCGACCGACAAGGGAATGTTCCTGATAGATGCACTTCCGGTGGATGCGGTCAAATCCGCCGATATGACGGGAAACTGGGAAATGCGGCTGAATAATATCGCACTCGGAAAGGAAAATCCGGCGCAGTTCATTGCCGATATTTCGCAGACAAC
>JAEDMD010000104.1 GCA_016303195.1 Oscillospiraceae bacterium
GCAAGCAGATTCAGTGCAAAGCCGTCAGGTGTGCTTTGTGCGGTGTTGCCTTAATTATTTCCTGTTACGGTCTTTTTTCTTAGAGCTGCACAGCCAAGTCCTGCGATCGTCCAGTAAACAGGGGAATATGCAATATTTCCACAGCAGACCAGGAACATCAGTGCGCCGCAGACGGTAAGCATGAAAATTGCAGAAGTCTCGGTGTTTTTGCGCTTCTTCATTGCCTTGAAACTGATTATGACAGATGAAAGGATAACTGCAATGAGAGCGATCATTGACGGGATCCCTCTTGAAGCGGCTGTATAGATATATTCATTGTAAACTCTGTCGAATGTGCCTTGATTTACGGCAACGATAGAAGAAATATCCGAAGACGGGTCAAGGAAACCGAAAGTGTAGAGCTGGGGGAATACAAGCTGGTCAGGGCCTGTACCTGTCAGCGGAAATCTTGAAGCGAGATCCATGCCTTTCTGGTTAAGATAAAGATATACATCGGCGGAGTTGTCGATATTGAGAACAGAAGGATTGAAATCGCCCGATGTGCCGACTCTCATATAACTGTCAGCCCACCAGAGTATTCTTCCGTCGTATAATCTGTATGAGCTGATATTTCCGATACAGCCTGCATTTACGATAACAACTGCCGCCGCAGCCGCCGCCATAGGTGCGATCAGTACAGCGAGTCGGGATTTTGCGGTTTTGGTTATGAATATCGTTGCAGTTGTGAGAATTACAGCCAGAGCAATGCCGACGATAGTGGTAAATGTGTAGGTGAACATCATTACAAAGCCGAAAACAGCGGATATCACAGTGTAAATGATGCGTTCCTTTGATTTCTCCGCTCTTACAGCAGATATCAGAGCCGCAGTCAGTGAAAGTGTAAGAAGTTCAGCCAGAAACAGCGGAGAATGTGCAAGTCCCGAAGCGGCATTTGCTTCTATGTCAAGAGAGAGCATTCTGTAATGACTGAGGTTTCCTGTGAATATTTGTATCAGCGCCCATACTGAATTGAGCAGACCTGTTGCTGTCAGGCATTTCAGTATTGTATCGACTGCGTTTTCCACCTTTATGGCGGCGGCAGAAACGAATACAGCGCAGTAGAACATTATCGCCATGACACCCTCGCCACGCTGTGAGAAACCGTACATACCGACTGATATTTCGTATGAATCGAGCATTGATACGACGCTCCATGCCAGCATGAAAGCGAAAGCACATACAGGAAAGACAGTTCCGCCACGGATGTATTTTTTTATCAGGGCGATCAATGCCATTATCAATGCATAAACACCTGCAATTACAAGACCTGCCGAAGCGATGGTATATGTTGAGGTGGACATACATTCTGCGAATATAGTGAACAGCGGAACAAGCAGACAAGCGCCGATAAGACTGTATGAAGCGAGCTTTGAATACTGTTCTTCTGTCATGTTAAGGATGAAATTGGATTTTTCGGATGAGTTAAAAATAGTTCTTGCCATTGGTTAGCCTTCCTTGCGTATGGTAATAATATAGGAATCTCCCACAAGTTCACCGATATGCACTTCAACGTGAGGATCAACTGTTTCAGAGCCGTCACTGTCATAGAATCTGAATCCTGAAACACTGCTGTTCAGGACGTTTCCGCATCGGTAGAGGTTATCGATATCTGCGTCATTTATGACACGGATGAAGCGTCTGCCACGGTTGTAATCGGTAGCAGGATTGTTTCCGCTCCTGTAAATGAATTCCTTATAGCCGTTCTGACTTGTAGTCTCAGCGTCAACATGGAAAGCACGAATTCCGTTTCCGAAGCGCAGCCACCAGTATTTTTCAGGGATACTTTTATTGTTGTTATTGAGCGTGGTGTATTCAAGCACGATAAATTCCGAGCAAAGGTCATTGGCGATGGCATTTCCGCAGGGGATAATGACACAACTGCCGTTTTCTGACTGAGCATCGGTGAGGATGAAAGTCTGTTCATCGTCGCCGTTGTAGTCATAGACCTGGATCTGATTGCTTCTGTACCAGCCCAGCATAAGTTTTGAAGCGCATGAGAAATCACAGAAAAGTTCATCCATCGTATCGAATCCTGCTGAGCCGTGAAGCCCTTCGGAACTGCGCTGATCGTATAGATAGTAGTCAGGCAGACCCATGCAGTGACCAAGCTCATGGATATAGCTTGAAACGAAATTCTGCGAATCATCGGCGCTTTTTATTTCGGCATTGCCGACGATGATGTGACCGGGAGCGAGACCGTCGATGGTGTTGTTGAAATTGCCTGCATATCTTCCTGCACAGGGCCACCAATGATCTTCGCCTGCGGTTTCGGGAACTGATATGATTATTGCATCGATAGTCTTGTCGCCGTTTGCATCGAAGCTGTTGAAATCGACATATTCGTCCATATTGGTGAGGACTTCGTCGATAAATTCCGCTCTTGACGGATTTTCCTCATAGTAGCCCTTATGGTGGAGGGTGGTATATCGGTAAACATCGCCTGAGATATTTACACGGTGCTTTGAGGCACGTTTATAGAAAGCGTTGATGCTCTCATGGGGAAAACTGCTGAGAGACGGGGATTCATCAGCGAAAGCTGCATTTCTTATCTCGTCGAGGGATGGTTCATATTCATATGGACATCCGGGGAAGTCAACGTAGAAAATGCATACTCTGCCCGAACCCTGAGAGGTGAGCGAGCCGTACATGTCGCTGAGGGGAGCTTTGATGAATTCATTGTCGGTGAAGACATAGGACGAATCAACAAAACGGTTGATCGGAGAGGAAAATGAGTATTTTGTCCGATCAATGGGGGAGCTGAGAGGGGATTCGATACCGGGTTTTGTTTCGGTATCTGAGGTTTTTGTGTCTTTGGAGATAATGAGTTTCCGCAGTTTTACCAGATCAATGGAATCGACAGAGCCGTCATTGTCCATATCGGCACTGAGGAAACCTTCTCTGGAGATGCTTGCTCTTCCTGAGAGATACAGGCTCATTACAGACAGATCGACGGAATTAACGTCGCCGTCGCTGTTTATATCTCCTTTGAGGATAGTAGGGTCTGTGGAGTATCCTTCAGCGGCAGGTGATGCCGAGAACATCAGCAATGATACGGCAGCTGAGAGGAACTTACGGATGGCTGATCGTGTGAACATGGAAATGCCTCCTTCAGACATCGCCTGTTCATCATCCGCAGAAACGCAACGACTGTTGTATATATGTATCGTCGTTCATATATTTCCGTTTTTATACTTTCACTGCTGAGAGGTATATGTGGATATACAGCAGTTCTGCCGTAACTTAGGCGATACGGCATATAAAAGTACATGAATCATCCGCTCATACGGAAACTCTGTGACATCGGTCTTCCCTTTAGAGGTTCCCATTCCTCGTGACTGATGGCAATATCTTTGGTTTCCGAACAGGCATATAAAATAAAATAAAATTATGTATGGATCTTCCACGTTATTTAGTGGAAAATAAAAAACTGCGGACAGCATAAACCGTCCGCAGTTGACCGCATTATTTAGCGTAGTCAGTAACTCTGCTTTCCCTGATGAGGTTGACCTTGATCTGACCTGGGTAATCCATTTCAGACTCGATCTGCTGAGCGATCTGTCTTGCGACAAGCACCATTTTCTCATCGTTGATAACTTCGGGAACGACCATGATCCTGACTTCACGTCCTGCCTGTACAGCGAAGCACTTTTCAACGCCTTCGTAGGAGTTGCAGATCTCCTCCAGCTTCTGTAAGCGCTTGATGTAGCTTTCGTAGTTTTCGCTTCTTGCGGCAGGTCTTGCAGCGGAGATAGCGTCGGCTGCCTGAACGATGCAGGCGATGACCGTTTTAGGCTCGACATCGTTATGGTGAGCTTCAACAGCGTGGATAACGACATCGCTTTCGTGATACTTCTTACATACATCCACACCTATCTGAACGTGAGAGCCTTCAATCTCGGAGGTAAGAGCCTTACCGATATCGTGGAGCAGACCTGCACGTCTTGCGACGTTGGCATCCACACCAAGCTCTGAAGCGAGAACTCCGCAGAGTTTAGCGACTTCGATAGAGTGGTCGAGAACATTCTGTCTGTAACTTGTACGGAACTTGAGACGGCCGATGAGCTTGATAAGTTCGTGGTTAAGACCGTGAACATTAGTCTCGATAACAGCACGTTCGCCTTCCTGTTTGATACGGTATTCGACCTCACGTTTTGCCTTATCGACCATTTCTTCTATACGTGTAGGATGGATACGGCCGTCAGCGATGAGTTTTTCCAGAGCGATCCTTGCGACCTCACGTCTGATCTGGTCGAAACATGAGAGTGTGATAGCTTCCGGGGTGTCGTCGATGATGAGATCGACACCAGTGAGAGTTTCGAGGGTACGGATGTTACGGCCCTCACGGCCGATGATCCTGCCCTTCATTTCATCGTTAGGCAGCGGAACAACGGAAACAGCGGCTTCCGAGACCTGATCTGCGGCCACCTTAGCGATGGCGAGAGAGATATAGCTTCTTGCCTTTTCCTGGCATTCGTCCTTTATCATCTGCTCGTAATACTGGACTTTGACAGCCTTTTCGTGAACGAGGTCGTCTTCCAGCTTTGAGATTATGTATTCTTTTGCCTGATCTTTAGTGAATTCAGAAATTCTTTCGAGAATATCCATCTGGCTTTTCTTGATGGATTCGGCTTCCTTGAGTTTTTCGTCAGCGGATTTGATCTTCTGGTTGAGGGTCTCCTCTTTTTTCTCAAGGTTATCAGTCTTCTTATCGAGATTTTCTTCCTTCTGCTGCATACGTCTTTCCTGACGTGACAGTTCTGCTCTGCGATCCTTGATTTCCTTGTCGGCCTCACTTCTCAGCTTATGGATCTCATCCTTAGCTTCGACGAGGGCACTTTTCTTCTTATTATCGGCATCTTTTTCGGCATCTGAAAGGATACGCTTAGCCTGCTGTTCAGCAGAACCGGTGATAGATTCAGCTTCACGCTTACGCTGTTCGATACCTTCGGATATACCCTGCTGGTAGCGTTCCTCGGATTTCTTATTGAGCATGATATATACAATAAGAGCGCCGATGGCGAGACCTGCGATGATACCGATAATCAATCCAAGAGTCATACAGTGCATTACCTCCTTTTCGTAAAATTGATAAATAGCTTGTACTATAAACCTATTACTGGCGGGACGGGGGCACAAATCTGCCGACAGTCCGCAAAGGCGGTAAATGCCGCATTATTTTATTCATTTAAATATATTTTAAGGAACAATGCCTAAGCAGAGCCCGCAAAACATTGAAGGGCGATAAAGCCCGACAGTTCAGCATATCGGAGACCGTCGCTATTGACGGCAGCAGTATACCCCTATACTGTCCGATACTGATATTTTGTTTTCATATTTATAAGCGTGAGAGCGGTGATTTATATGTTTAGCTGTCACGATAATGATGTAAAACAAAGCTGCATATACTGCCATAGTAATATTATGCAAATAAATACAACACCTTAATTATACCTTTTTTTCGCAAAAATGTCAAGCGTTTTGCTGTTGTATATTAAGTACAAATAGAATGCTTTTATTAGTGCATAGTGCTGTATTGACAGTTGGTCACTTTTTGACCGCAAAAAACAGGGCGCTCGGAAAGCGCCCCTACAAACTGATATATTATTTGATAAGACTGCGAAGCTCATCGGGGGTGAAAACATACTCCTTGCCGCAGAAATGACAGCAAACAGTAGTATCCTTTCCCTCGTCAGCCATTTCCTTCAGTTCTTTTTCACCGAGACTGATGAGGACTTTTTCTGTTCTCTCACGGCTGCAATCACATCCGTAAACAGGTTCGGCAGTGTCGAGAACATTGGGGTCAAGGCCTTTGAGGAGCATATTTGCGATTTCTTCGGGAGTTTTGCCCTCGTCAAGCATAGCCGATATCGGACGTATCTCTGAGATGTTTTTTTCTATAACGTCTATGACCTTTTCATCTGCAAATGGCAGAAGCTGAACAAGGAAACCGCCTGCCGATTTTACGGTAAGGTCGGGATTTACCAGAACGCCCAGACTGCAAACAGTAGGTATCTGCTCGCTTGTAGCGTAATAGCTTGCGATATCCTCGGCAATTTCTCCCGAAACCAGAGGGATGACTCCCACATAAGGCTCTTTAAGTCCCATATCCTTTACAACTGAGAGCGTGCCGTCAGTACCGACAGCGCCTCCGACATCCAGCTTGCCCTGAGCGTTGAGCGGAATTTCCACAACAGGATTTCCCACGCAGCTTTTGACATTGCCCCAGTTATCTGCAACGGCAGTAAGCTGACCTGCAGGGCCGCCTCCGTCCACACGGAGAGTGATGGTGTCATTTTCGCCTTTGAGCATATATCCCATCAGTGAAGCGGCAATGGAAAGTCTGCCAAGACCTGCCGTTATAACAGCCGAAGTCTTGTGTATCCTCTCTATCTCCGAAACTATATCCTTAGCGTCAAGGACTTCCGCAAAAGCAGAACCGTCCGCTGAAATTGCTCTGTATAATTTACCCAATTTATCTCATCCTTTCTTTTTAATGCTTAATGCCTAATGCGTAATTCGTAATTAGTTGTGTCAGCTTCGCTGACGGATTTAAAATCACATAATTATTATTTCAATGTGTCCCCGTCAGGGGACACCAAAATTACGCATTATGAATTACGAATCTTTTTAATGCTTAATGCGTAATTCGTAATTAGTTGTGTCAGCTTCGCTGACAGATTTAAAATCACATAATTATTATTTTAATTTGTCCCTGTTAGGGGACACCAAAATTACGCATTATGAATTACGAATCTTTTTAATGCGTAATGCGTAATTCGTAATTAGTTGTGTCAGCTTCGCTGACGGATTTAAAATCACATAATTATTATTTTAATTTGTCCCTGTTAGGGGACACCAAAA
>JAEDMD010000105.1 GCA_016303195.1 Oscillospiraceae bacterium
CTGTCCCCCTCATTCACCCCCTGCAAGGGAGATAACATCCCCCTTGACCCCAGAAATGCCGCCTTCGGCGGTTTTATTATTTTTTAAAAGTAAATGCTGTTGCTTTTTCATGATTTATGATGTATAATGATTGAAGTGAAATTCATTATAATTGATCTGCAAACAGGCGGTCATACCAAGAAGCAACAGGAGTGATAAAATGGATAGATCATCGAAAATAGAACTGACGAATATGTGCCTTATATATGACGAAAACCGTGTACTTGTGGAGGAAAAGCTGGGATTGAAGGATAAATATAAAGGAGGACTGGTTTTTCCCGGCGGTCATGTTGAACCTGATGAATCACTGCTTGATTCGGTCATCCGTGAAATGAAAGAAGAAACAGGTCTTACGATCCATAATCCGCAGCCGTGTGGTTTTAAGGACTGGATACTGGAAGACGGAACAAGATATATCGTTCTGTTATACAAAACAGATCAGTTTGAAGGTGAATTGAAAAGTTCCGAGGAGGGGAGAGTTTTCTGGCTTGACAGGAGTGAAATAGATAATGCAAATCTTATCTGGAATATGCGTGAACTTATGCAGATATTTGAAACCGACAGTTTCAGTGAGTTTTTCTTCAAGATAGAAAACGGAACTTATGAAGGCAGGCTGTTAGGTTGATATGAGTAAAGACAACACCGCACAAAGCCCAATTGTAAAGAGGTATATGTATTTTGTTATACAGGTCTTACTCATATTTTTATTATACTGACTGTTTTTTGTATGGCTTTGGTATATGATCGGAAACAATATTGCTCAGATATTCTGTAAATTTGCCGAATACATCTATATCAAAATCTTTGCCTGCACAGCCAATCTCAAATTCGGTGTTGTCATAGAAAGTGAAATAGCCTGTTTCTGAGAAGCCGTTTCTCAAATAAAAATTCTTTCTGCGGATATTTATATCGTTATCAGCAGACAAAGGATCAATAGCTTCATACTCAACCACGATCATGTTCTCAGGAAATGCTGAGATAAGATCACGGACAGCAATTCCGCCGAAACCATTGGAGCGAAGGTCTTGCCTTATTGCAAGATAAGCAAGATAAATCAACGTTCCGAATTCACGGATGACCATAAAGCCGACAGGTTCATCAGTATAAATACCGATGACTGTTGCACCGGTATTTATAAGATCTTCAAGACTATTCCTTTCACAAGCAGGGATAGCTTCTTCATTTATTGATTCCAGAACTGCGATATCAGGTGAGTCGGTATCCATTACTTTCAGTTTCATTAAGTATCACTCCTTATTCAAGATTTGTATTCATTATATCATATTCGATTTCATGTTTCGATTTGTTACAAGAAAAACGGCAGTATCTTTTTGAGCAGATACTGCCGTTTTACCAAATACAGGTATTAATAGCTGTTGCCCAGCCATCAGGCAAATTAAAAAATATTAAGGAAAGTAATGAGTTCGGCGCTGAGAAGTGTGGAATAGGAAAGATACCATCTTCCGTCTTTTTCTACAAGAGAGCAGGCATTGCCGACAAAACTGTTGCGGTCATCACCGTCATTATAGTAAACATATCCGCAATTCATGGCATTTGTAAAAGCTGTTCCGAGTGATGCATTATACTGTGCAAGTTCATCAGGAGAAACAGCCGTCAGATCTTCTGCTTTAAACGTTACTCCCACTGCTCGGCAGGCTTATCCGACTTTTCAGCCATTATTGAGCGGATATTCGCAATTGAAGCCTTTATTGCCTTAATGACATTTCCCTTTCCGAATGCCTTTTCAGCCTTTTCCTCGCCTATCTGCCCTGAATTGTTGATATATGCATGATAAGCGGTGATCTCATCCTGACAGAACATATTATAAATTGCCTCATAATTATTTGTCAGGTAGGCATTGTAATAATTCTGAGCCGCTTCCTGAGCGGATGGATAGCCATTTTCTGAAACAGTGACCGTAACAGGTTCAGTTGTGACAGTTGTTCCGTTTTCGGATGAAGCAGTGGAAACGGTGGTAGTTTTCTCCGAACTTTCGGAAGATGAAACGGATGAAGAACTTTCCTTTGCCGATGAAGAAGATGATGTATCCTTTTTCTTATCACTGCATGAAACAGCTGAAGCCATCACTGCACTGAGAATTACTGCAAGTATTGGTTTAAAGTATTGATGCATTCTTTTCCCTCCTATAACAAGACAATTATACTCTTTTTTACCGTCTGTGTCAAGAAAAAAAGCTCCCCGAAAGGAGCTTTTGCAATATCAATAATCTTTTTTCTTTCCGCATACCTTGCAGGTCTTGCCGATGAGTTTGAATTCTCCTCCGCAGTAAAGGCAAAGTCCCATTGCCTTGCGTCGTTCAACTTCCTTTTCATAGTATGCAGGGAAATTCGATGCACCGCCTGCAAGATTCGGCCAGTTGACAGTGAGGAGTTTCGGACAGTTTTCAAATCCGCCGTTCACACTTGCAACCGATGCAGGTATCCTGATAGTTTCAAGGTTCACACATCCGCTGAAATCACCGATAGAAGTACATCTTTCAGGAATTTCGATCATTCTCAGACCTGTGCATCCGCTGAATCCGTCAACAGAAAGTATACCGACAGGAAGTTCGATCGTATGGATATTCACGCAGTCTTTAAATGCAAACTGACCGATGCCTTTAAGTCCCTTAGGGAAGCTGACAGCGCTCAGAGCAGTACATTCTGCAAACGTGTGATCTTCAATAAGTGAAACTCCCTCAGGAATGACCATAGTCTCCAGCTTTTCACAGCCTGAGAAAGCGTATTTGCCGATAATAGTCAGATTTTTCGGAAGTTTCAGATCAACCAGTGACTTACAGCCTGAGAAAGCAAAAATACCGATCTCGGAAACAGTATCAGGTATCTCGATAGTTTCCAGAGCAGAACAGTCAGCAAACATTGAGTCATTGATCTTTGTTAGCTGAGGCGGAAGAATGATATTTTTAAGGCTTGTACATTCACGGAAAGCCCATTCTCCGATTTTAACAACACTGTTCGGGAACTTTATCTCACTCAGGTTCTTACATCCTCGGAAAGCATAACCGCTGATCTCAGCGATATTGTCATGGAGAACCACTGTCTCAAGCGTCTCGTTGTTCTCAAATGCGTTTTCGCCTATGATACGCACTTCTTCGGGGATCGCAACCTCTGCGGAATCGCCCTTGTATTTAATGAGAACGCTATCCTTGGCCTCGAAATCAGTAGGATTTTTCTTGACCGCTCTGACCTTTTTGATAACAGCTTTGTGCTGACTTTTATATCTTCTGATGCCTTTTTCGATAACGAAAGGTTTGCTGCAATGGGGACATACCCAAGCCTCCTCAACATCATCGACCTCGACTTCTTTATCACATTTTGAGCATAATGCCTTAACGAAAGCCATAAATTTCCTCCTGCACATTAAATATTACTTTAAGTTTATCACATTCTCAACACCTTGTCAAGAGAAATTCGTTGCTTTTAACAAATTATTTTATTTAGTTGTTATATTGATGTGTTATAATACATTATGGAAAATAACTATAACAGTTTTCACAAATTCATTCGTTCAGTTATGTGAGGATATACAAAATTAGGCTGTCATTTTCATCCGTGGATCTTTTCATCAAATTTATTTTTTCCGCCTGCACCTGAGATATCAATGGGATATCCGCCTGTGAAACATCCGTGGCAATAGCCATTTTCAGAGCCGATAAGTTCGCCGAGACAGTGAACAGGAAGATATGCAAGACTGTCTGCACCGATATATCGGGCAATTTCTTCGGTTGTGCCGTATTTGCCTGCGATGAGATTTTCCTCCGAATCAATATCAGTTCCGAAGTAGCAGGAATGTACAAAAGGCGGTGAGGAGATACGAACGTGTACTTCCTTTGCGCCTGCTTCACGAAGAAGTCTGACGATACGTGCGCTGGTCGTGCCTCTGACTATGGAGTCATCGATCATTATTACACGTTTGCCTGCAACGGTTTCACGAACGGCATTCAGCTTGATTTTTACCGCATTTTCACGCTGGGACTGGTGGGGCTGGATGAAACTTCTGCCGATGTATTTATTCTTTATGAATCCGATACCATAGGGTATTCCGCTTTCGTTGGAATATCCCAGAGCGGCATCAAGTCCCGAATCAGGGACACCGATGACGATATCCGCATCAACAGGGCTGTGCTTTGCAAGGAGTCTGCCTGCACGAAGCCTTGCGCCGTGGACAGAAACTCCTTCTATTACCGAATCGGGACGGGCGAAGTAGATATATTCAAAAATGCAGATATTACGCTGTTTACTGCAATTTGTCCTGATGGAGCGCAGACCTTCTCTGCTTATGACAGCTATTTCGCCTGCATCGATATCACGGATATATTCCGCACCGACTGTTTCAAGGGCACATGACTCGGACGCAACAACATATGCATCATCGTGAGTTTTTCCGATACAAAGAGGACGAAAACCGTCGGGGTCACGGAAAGCTATAAGTTTGGTTGCAGTCATAACGATGCAGGAATATGCACCTTTCAGCCGTGGCATTGCTTTTTCGATCGCTTCCTCGGTAGAACCGCAGTTAAGACGTTCACGGACGATCTCGTATGCGATGGCTTCGGTATCCGATGTGCCGTGGAAGATCGCACCTGAGAGTTCAAAGCTGCGGCGAAGTTCAGAGGCATTAACAAGATTGCCATTGTGGACGAGTGCGAGATTTCCCTTAACATGACGGATAACAAGCGGCTGGATATTGTTAGGGTTATGTCCGCCTGTTGTGGAATAGCGAACGTGCCCCACAGCCATATTGCCTTTTCCGAGTCTGTCCAGTTCCTCACGTGTAAAGACCTCGGAAACAAGTCCGTCGGCTCTTTTATGTCTGAAAACACCATCGTCGCAGACTGCGATACCACAGCTTTCCTGACCACGATGCTGTAATGCATAAAGCCCGAAATATGCCGAGGAAGCAGGATCGGCGGAAGTATTTTCAAATATGCCGAAAACTCCGCACTCCTCATGTATGCTGTCAAACATTTTTACACCTCTCTCTTATTATCGGGATCACAGATATTTTTCGCTCAGCTTGTCTATGATCTCAAGTGCAGCGATACTTTTCTTTTTACGCTTGTTCATAGCGTACTGCTCAACATAGGAATGAGCCTCATCTTCGGTCATATCCCTGTACTGCATTAGCATGAATTTAGCCTTGTCGATAGTCTGTATCTCCGTAATTTTCTGTTCAAGCCGAAGATTTTCGTGGTACAGCTTCAGCGAGCGTGTAACGGCAATATCGACGGTTTTGATAAGCTGATATAGCAGTGACTTGCTGAAAGGCTTGCCTACAAAGATGATACCGCTTCCATTCTGCGATGAACTGAGTTTTTCCGCATCGTCTTCCTTTATAATAAGAATACAGTTTGCGGCGGTATTCTTTATGATGTATTCGGCTATTTCAATGCCTGATTCGTCCATCAGCGGAGAATTTATCACCACAAGTTCAGTTGCAGTATCACTGTCAAGGGCAGTTTTTGCCTGATATGCAGATTCCGCCAGCCTGATACTGCATCCGAAAGATTCACGGAGAAAATTTACCAGAGTTTCAGAGGCTTTTTTATTGCTTGAAATAACGAGAACCTTTTCCAAAGCGAACCTCCGTCAGAGACTATAAAAATACTTTTTATCCTCAAATGCATCCTTGTCATATGAAGCTGTGTATTCTTTCCATTCATTTTTTTGTAATCAAGGAGAACTTCAAGCACCGAGGGGGAAATGTATTTCCTGATGAATTCCGATCTTTCCGCACATTCAGCGGCTTCTGAAAGATCAAGGGGAAGACTTCCGACTGAGACATTTTTCTCAGGGAGCGTCTGATTTTCAGAAATGCCTTCCAGTGCGGCATATATCATAAGTCCGAAAACGAAATACGGCTCACAAACGCAGTCAGCGGCTCTCAGCTCAACAGGGGAGTCGATGCAGTCACAGCTCATTCTGATAAGCTGTTCGCCCTCATCCTCTGCCCATACGATCTCTCGTGGAGCTGAGAATTCACCGAGCCTTGCGTATGAATTTACAGTAGAATTTGTGAATATGGTGAAGTCACGGATATGGGACATTATACCTGCGGCGGCGTGTTTCATGATCTCAGCATTTTCGGCAGGCTGTTCCTCAAAAAGATCGCTGTCAGGGAAAATGGTGAAGCTGATATGCATACCGTTACCGCAGGCGCTTCTGATAGGCTTAGGCATGAAGCTGGCATGGACTTCATGATTTGCCGCCACTGATTTTACAGCGGATTTGAAGCTGAGGAAAGTATCAGCCGCTTTAAGTGCAGATGAGGAATTGAAGTCGATCTCATGCTGACCGCATCCGCTTTCGTGACGGGATGAAATGGGATGGATGCCCATTTGTTCAAGTGTAAGGCAGACATCACGGCGGATATTCTCGCCCTTGTCATCGGGAGCGATATCGCAGTAGCCTGCAAGATCGTGAGGTATTTTTGTGGGAAGTCCGTTTTCATCCAGCTTGAAAAGAGTGAACTCGCAGGAAGTTCCGAAGCGGAAAGAATAACCTGCGGCAACAGCGGCTTTTGTGGCTTTTTTGAGGAAATATCTTCCGTCGCCTTCAAATGGTGTGCCGTCAGCATATCTGATATAGCAGAACATTCTGATAACCCGTCCCTGCTGAGGCCTCCACGGAAGAACGGTCATAGTCTGTGCGTCGGGGAAAAGGAACAGATCCTTTCCCTTAGCAGCTTCAAAGCCTGACAGTTTCCGTGCGGAAATTGCCGCACCCCACTTGAAGGTAGCGGCAAGTTCCGATGAAAGGATGGAAATATTCTTCAGTCTGCCATGAAGATCGCAGAATGTGAGT
>JAEDMD010000106.1 GCA_016303195.1 Oscillospiraceae bacterium
ATACCATAAATTGGGAAAGGAGAGTATGATTTAGGCTTAACTATATCATACAAGACTAATATGAAAAAAAGAACAGCTTTGCTGTTTCTTCTGCTTTGCTCGGTCTGCCTGCTTTTCGGCTGTGAACATGAACTTGTTGATGATCCCGCAGGCAGGATAAGCGGATACTGGGAATGTGCGAAGATACAGACCGATGAGAATGTATATGAAAATACCCTGCCTGTCAGCGATAATGTGGAAGTTCCCCTTTATGCCTTTTACAGCATGGCTTTCGCTGATGATGGTACAGGATATATCGTTCCATACGGCTGGATGTATCACGCAGATGACAGACAGAAGGACGGCTTCAGATGGACTTACGAAAATAATATCCTCACCCTGAACGGCAGTGACAATAATACTCTTTCTCTGGAATATACCAACGGTCAGCTGTTCATGGATATGGGCGACGATGTTAAAATGTGGCTGAATAAAGTGGACAAGTTCACCGAATATGATTCGGATAAATGGCTGAATGAAATGGAGGATGCGGATAAATGAAAAGATATTTCGTGACAGCGGCGGCTTTGCTCCTCGTTCTCTCAGGTGCGGCAGGATGCGGAAATAAGCAGAATACCGACTCTGCTCCCGTGAAAGTTTCCGTGGAATCAATAAATAACAAGACGGTTGATGAGCTTAAACTCCTCTATCAGGGCACTTGGGAAGTCTCTGTGGTTTTCGTGGATAACCATGACGGTATACAGTTCGACTTCGACAGATATAAATTCAAGGAGGACGGAACAGGTCTTTTCATCCCTCAGAACAGCAAGCATGAGGATATAAAATGGGCAGTCACTCCCGAAGGCGACCTTGAAATAACCTACACCGAAAGAGACGGAAAAGTCAGCGATTTCGAGTATGTGGGCGGAAACCTTGTCAATTTTGAAAAGGAAGACCGTGGAGTTGTTGAGACTCATCTCGCTAAATGTGAGGATATAAACAGTGAACCAAATAAAATTATCAAACCATAATGGAGGAATTATGAAAAGGATAGTATCGCTCCTGCTCCTCTCGGTAATGTTCGTATTCTGCCTTACAGGATGCGGCGGCAGAGAGAAATATGCAGGAAAATGGGAAGCAAAGGAAATGAACGTCAATGGCAATGTCATCGACTCTCTCAGCGGTGTTCCGCTGAATGTTATGATGAGATTCCAGTTAAATGACAGCGGAAGCGCTGAATGGGCTTCTCCGCTCTCCAATGTAAAAGATCCGTCACTGGACGGTATTACCGCAAGCTGGAAGATCAAGGACGGAAAGATCATCCTTACTGTCAATATGAAAGATGAGAAAAATGTCATAGAATTCACCGACGAGGACGGCAGGCTCGTTTATGACCGGAACGGCTCAAAGCTGTATCTGGACAGAGTTGACGATTACAGCCCCGTTGACAGTCAGGCTATACTTAATTCATTCAACGGCTTCGGCTCAATGTTTGGAGGATAATCAATGAAAAAGACAACAATTGCTGTATTCATCACTGCGGCTCTCATGTCGCTGACAAGCTGTTCGGATAAAAATACCCCCTCCGAAAGCACTGTCGTTACAACTGCACCACCTGTTACCGAAACTGCAACCGAACCCGAAACAGAAGCCGAGACAGTTCCGCCACGCAAAAAGGTTGAGGAATCGGACTATTTCGGTAAGTGGATACCAAATAAGATAATCGTTGATGAAGATGTCTATGAATACACTTATATGGATATCGACTTGAAATACCTCTACCAGCTCCAGATAAACGAGGACGGTACGGCGGAAATGGGACATTCCGTTCCTAACTGCGAGAAAAATTCCTATAACTGGCTGTTTATCAGCGGTATGATAGAAATGAACGGCGAATCTGATATGTCAGTTTACGGAAGTATGCCTTATGATGAGCTTATCCTCACCGATGGCGAGGGTATCAAAATATACATGGAGCATACGGACGAATTTGAGGAACTGCCTGAAATAAGGTACGAAACTGCTCAGGATTACAACGGCGATATCACTTTCCCCGAACTCTCCGTTGAGAAAGTTGATATCAGTTCAAGCGAATTTGTCGGCAAATGGGAATGTGATTTCTATGAGACTGACGGTGTAGTATTCCGTGACGAAATGTATGATATGCCGCTGAATGCGCTTTTCCGCATGGAGCTTTCCACTGACGGAAAGGCAAAATTCCTTGTCGGCGGCGGTGACGAAGATGCAATAATAAACGATTACACATGGGAGCTTACTGCAAACGGATGTGCAGTTCTCTGTGAAGACGGTGAATCCATCGGTATCCTGCGTATCAAGAACGATACACTCTATCTTGACGAAAGCAACGAGATAAGCCACTTCCATAAAGTTGACGAATTCAGTCATTTCGACTGGGATTCACTTGCTGATAACGCAAGTGAACAATAAATAAAATTGCAGGGGCGCTTTCCGAGCGCCCTTTCTGTTTTCATAATCAAAAAAAAGGCGCATCAACCTATTGATGCGCCTCTTATTATACACATATTACTTTATGTCAGCGTGATGAGCCTGAAGTGACTTTACTCCGAGGTGAGTATTGTTCTTGATAGCCTTGATGCCCTCTGCGCTTGCCTTTGCGGCTGCCATAGTGGTCATGTAAGGTACTCTGTGCTTGATAGCGGCCTTACGGATGTAGCTGTCATCGTGAACACTTGTCTTGCCTGCGGGAGTATTGATTATCATCTGGATATTGCCGTTTGCGATCTCGTCAGCAATATTCGGTCTGCCCTCATAGATCTTGAAGATCTTCTCAGCAGGGATGCCTGCTTCCTTTATCATCTCATAGCTTCTGCCTGTTGCGATGATCTTGAAGCCGATCTCATGGAATGCCTTTGCAATATCGACCAGTTCAGGCTTGTCTCTCTCGCATACGCTGAGGAGAACTGTTCCTTCAAGCGGTAGCTTGTTCTTTGTAGCTTCCTGTGCCTTGAAGTATGCTTCGCCGAATGATGGTGAGATTCCGAGAACTTCACCTGTTGAACGCATCTCAGGGCCGAGAACAGGGTCAACCTCAGGGAACATATTGAACGGGAATACAGCTTCCTTTACACCGTAGTGGTTGATCTGCTTGTCCTTTAACTCAGGAACAGGTGACGGTCTGCCTGTCAGTGAGGAAGTGATGATATCTGTTGCGATCCTTACCATGTTGATATCGCATACCTTTGATACCAGCGGAACTGTTCTTGATGCTCTTGGGTTAGCTTCGAGAACGTAAACTGTATCGCCCTCGATAGCGTACTGCATATTCATCAGACCGCATACATTCATCTCAACTGCGATCTTCTTTGTGTATTCCTTGATAGTAGCGATCTGCTTTTCAGTCAGATTCTTTGCAGGGAGGATACAAGCGGAGTCGCCCGAATGTACGCCTGCAAGCTCGATATGCTCCATAACAGCGGGAACGAAGCAGTTTGTGCCGTCTGAGATAGCGTCAGCTTCACACTCTGTTGCATGATTGAGGAAACGGTCGATGAGGATAGGTCTGTCAGGTGTTACACCAACAGCCGCATTCATGTAAACTCTCATCATTTCGTCATCGTGAACGATCTCCATTCCACGGCCGCCGAGAACGTATGAAGGACGAACCATTACAGGATAGCCGATCTTGTTAGCGATGGCGATAGCTTCGTCAGCATTTACAGCCATACCTGCCTCAGGCATAGGAATGCCCAGCTTGTCCATCATTGCACGGAAGTGATCTCTGTCCTCAGCAAGGTCGATAGTCTCAGGAGTTGTACCGAGGATGTTTACACCGTACTTCTTCAGATCGTTTGCAAGGTTAAGAGGTGTCTGACCGCCGAACTGTGCGATAACACCAACAGGCTTTTCCTTGTCATGGATAGAAAGAACATCTTCAAGTGTAAGAGGCTCGAAATAGAGCTTATCGGATGTATCATAGTCAGTAGAAACTGTCTCAGGGTTGCAGTTAACGATGATGGACTCAAATCCCAGCTTTTTCAGAGCAAGTGCGGCATGAACGCAGCAGTAGTCGAATTCGATACCCTGACCGATTCTGTTAGGGCCGCCGCCGAGGATCATGATCTTCGGCTTGTCTGTGCTTACAGGGCTGTTATCCTCATCGAGGTGATATGTTGAGTAGTAGTAAGCCGCATTCTCTGTACCGCTTACGTGAACGCCTTCCCATGCTTCCTTGATACCGAAGCCGATGCGGGCATTTCTGATCTCCTCCTCAGTAACTTCAAGGAGTGAGCTGAGGTAACGGTCTGAGAATCCGTCCAGCTTAGCCTGCTTGAGAACGTCCTTCTCAGGAACAGCGCCCTTCTTTGAAAGGAGTGCTTCTTCCTCGTCAACAAGCTCCTTCATCTGCTCGATGAAGTACTTCTTTATCTTGGTCAGGTCGTGGAGTTCATCCACAGTAGCGCCCTTGCGGAGAGCCTCATACATTACAAACTGTCTTTCGCTGGTTGGGTAGCGAAGCTGGTTTATAAGCTCATCCTTTGACATTTCATTGAAATTCTTTGCAAAGCCGAGACCGTATCTGTCCTTTTCCAGTGAACGTATAGCCTTCTGGAATGCTTCCTTATAGGTCTTGCCGATGCTCATTACCTCGCCGACAGCTCTCATCTGAGTGCCGAGCTTGTCCTCAGCGCCCTTGAACTTCTCAAATGCCCAGCGAGCGAACTTGATAACGATATAATCGCCATCGGGAACGTACTTGTCGAGAGTGCCGTACTTACCGCATGGGATGTCTTTAAGAGTAAGACCGCAGGCAAGCATTGCTGAAACGAGAGCGATAGGGAAGCCTGTTGCCTTTGAAGCGAGAGCAGAAGAACGTGAAGTTCTTGGGTTGATCTCGATAACAACGATTCTTCCTGTCTCAGGGTCACGTGCGAACTGACAGTTACATCCGCCGATAACTTCGATGGATTCAATGATCTTGTAGGACATTTCCTGTAATTCCTTCTGAACATCCTCAGGGATAGTCAGCATAGGAGCGGAACAGAATGAGTCACCTGTATGAACACCGATAGGGTCGATATTTTCGATAAAGCAGACAGTGATCTTATTATTATCAGCATCACGTACAACTTCAAGCTCCAGTTCTTCCCAGCCGTAGATACATTCCTCAACGAGTACCTGACCAACGAGAGAAGCCTGAAGACCTCTTGCACAGACAACCTTGAGTTCATCGACATTGTAAACCATGCCGCCGCCTGCGCCGCCCATTGTGTAAGCAGGACGAAGAACAACGGGGTATCTGAGTTTTTCAGCTATTTTAACGGCTTCATCAACAGTATAAGCGACTTCACTTCTTGGCATACCGATACCGAGTTCGCTCATAGCGTTCTTGAATTCGATACGGTCTTCACCACGCTCGATAGCATCGACCTGAACACCGATTACCTGAACGTTGTACTTTTTCAGTACACCTGCCTGATCCAGCTCAGAGCAGAGGTTAAGTCCTGACTGACCGCCCAGATTAGGAAGCAGAGCATCCGGACGCTCCTTTTCGATGATCTGTGTGAGTCTTTCAAGATTCAGAGGCTCGATATAAGTGATATCGGCAACATCGGGGTCTGTCATGATAGTAGCAGGATTTGAGTTTACGAGAACGATCTCATAACCCAGCTTTCTCAGAGCCTTACAAGCCTGAGTACCCGAATAGTCAAATTCACAGGCCTGACCGATGATGATAGGGCCTGAACCGATAATCATTATTTTATTGATGTCCGTTCTTTTTGGCATACTGATCTCCCAACCCGTACATAAAAGTACGTATATTTATTTGCCATAATATGTCATGGCAGAACATTCTACCTTATATAATAACATAATTCGCCGTGAAATGCAAGGAATTTTTTTCAATGAGTTTTCAGTGTTTTTCGTGCATAGTGCTTAGAATAACGGGTGAAATGATATCACCACATGAAATCAACATCGGGAGCTTTGACCATTGTTATATCGGTTTCGGCAGTTTCCGTCTGTAACGAACCTTTCTCCAGTGCTTTTGCAAGGTCATTTATTTCGACTATCTCATGGAAATAATCGTTTATCTCACGCAGTCCCTTGAAAACCTTTACTGCTTCATTTGCAACTCTGCGGCTGAACAGTGACTTTCCGCTGACCTTTTTGCTCAGTGACAGTCCTTTTTTGCGGAAAAACTCCTCAGCTTCGGGAACTGTGCATTTCTTCGCCCTTTTGTATTCCTCGCCGCCGATTGCAAGCCCGTACTTTTCAACAGCATCGTTCACCATGTTGAGAAACGGCTTGCAGTCCTCAGTAAGCTGACTGCGGAAGCGCTCCATTACTGCGGCTTCGGGCTTTTCTATGCGGAAGCCGAACTCCGCTCCCTCAGGAGAAAGCTCAAAAAACAGCGTAGGAGTCTTGTTCCAGTACCATGCATCATACCTTACATATATCCACAGCGTGTCACGGTAATGGAGATAAGGCGGAAAATTAGCATCACGGTATATCCTTCCGACCTTATACATCATGCCGTCAGTCTCCTCATAAGGTGCATAAAGCTCCGCACCAAGCTCTTTAAGCGGTTCGTATATCTTTTCGGTGTAAATGCTTTTCCGCTCCTCGAACCACTCCTTATTGTTGTTGAGTCTTATTCCGAGCAGGAAATCAAGTGCTTCCTGCGAAAATCCCTGAAACATACAAAACATCCTTTCTTGATATATCCGTAACATTATATCACATCTGACAGATTTAGTAAATAGCAGATGAGGCATAGTCACGGCAACAGCATTTACTTTTTTGCGTTAAATCATAGATATTGAGAAACGACCGTAAAGCATCGCTGCGCTTGCTTTACTACTTTGTCAGGGGGACGCT
>JAEDMD010000107.1 GCA_016303195.1 Oscillospiraceae bacterium
TTAACAAAGTTTCGTTCAAGCTGAACTATTGCAACGGGATTCTTTTCAGCCATGCTTTTGAATATCTGCTTTGCCTTTTCTGAGAACGGCGATGCCTCTGCCATGCCTACGGCTACGAAATTGTACTGTTCAGCCTTTACCTGCCCTACATTTTCATATACTTCTATCAGCATATCTACGGCAGTTTTTACGATCGGTGAATCCATGACCGATGCATCATCCTCAGGGAGCGGCATATTATTAAGGGCGAAAATACACAGTTCTGTCTTTGGAAAATAGTTTGAGCCGCTGCCGTACTTGTCAAGCATATCCATTGCCTTTATACAAAGTTCAGGATCATTTGTTTTCAGATCTGCCGGTCTGCTCCATATCTCATGATGATAGAATGCACGAAGCGCAAGCTCGATAGCCTCGGCTTCATCTCCGAAGCGACGCTTTAATGCCTTGATGCGGAATTTTGCATTGTCAAATACGAATTTGTAATATATCCCCTGAAAAATAAGCGATGCTCCGCTCATGCCTGTTGCTGAAAATATGAAATTGATATATCTCAGATATAGTTCTTCATTTGGAGCAAACAGTTTTTGGGTGGTATTTTCCAGTATTCGCTGCTGTTCCCAGCTTACTGCATTTTTCGCTGTGATTGGTGTCAGTCCGTCAAGCAGGGATTCATCGGCAGTCTCCCCGTTCATATAGTTCAAGCCTATCTCTGTCAGGCTGTCACTGAAACCGACGCTTTTCAGCACCTCGGTAAGCTGTGTAAAATCATTGATCTTTTCTCCGTAAAGCATTATTATTCCTCTCCTTTAAATGATATTGTATCCAGTCCGCTCAGTGCGGAAAGAACACTTATCCGCTCCTCAGCGGCAGTAATATACCTGTTCAGCCTGCACATGGCTTCAAGTACCTTTTGTGAGCCGTCCGTAAAAGAATGACGGCAGTTTTCGGCAGTATCAGCTATTTCAGTTATCAGCCCTGCAAGTCCGTTCATACCGAATCTTCGGCTTTCATCAATGATCCCTCTGAGATCATGCTCCGACTGCAAGCCTGTCTGAACTATTTTTGTAAGCACTCCCCTGACATTGCTTATATGTCTGCCGATATCCTCAGCAAGCCCTGCCTCCTCCAATGCCTGCTCCGCCTCCTGCGGAAACTCAAATTTATGCAGGTCAACGGGATTTATGAAATCATATATCTCTATCGGGAAAAAGTGAAGTCTCCCGTTTTCGATATACGCAGTTACAAGCATTGTATAGGCTTTCTGCGGTACTGCTTTCATCTTTTTACATATGGTTTCAAGCTGTTCGATGAATTTTTTTGACTCACTGCGGTATTTCACCGAACAATCAGCAATACGGCCATTCTTATCCTCAAATGTTATGTCAAGCCTTTGCTCGTTTTTGTCAAAGCCATATCGCACCATGCGCTTCGGATAAATGAAAAACAGCTTGTCCGTTTCCCTTTCCGATGCACTCTCTCCAAGCCGCAGAACTATCTCACGGAAATCTGTGACCATGAGGCTGTGAACAAGTGAGCAGTTGAGCATTGCAGGCGAATACGCCGCAACTATGGTCTCCTTTGATGCTGACAGTTTCCCATCACAGACTTTTGCACCCACAAGTGTCATTCGCTGTTTCATCATCGAACTCAGCGGAACTTCCAGTCCCCACGGACAAGCCGCCATCCGCCTTTTTACGGCAGTTTCATAAAATGTCGGACGGATATCCGAGAATGTAAGAAACCGCTGTTTTGCATCAATGTCATTGTTCAGAAAATAATAAACCTCTCCCTCATATTCGCCGCCTGCTATTGTACGCTGTCCTATGGGAAGAAGCTCAAGCCTGCCTTCGACGTTTTCATATACATTTCTGAAACTTCCGAGGTCATCGGAAGTGATCTCGTCTTTCATGATGCTTTCAAGATGCTCCGCTGTTCTGAGCAGACGGTCAGTGAAAGAAACGATATCAAATGATGCCCTGCGTGAAGCATGATCTGCTAGTCGTCCGCCAAGACCTCGCATGAGGCGCTCACACTCAGCCATTTCTGTTCCGTGACACCGCACCGCCGCAAGTTCAAAATCCTCAGCGGCAGTTTCGGGGATACGCACAAGTCCATGTGTCAGGACACCACATATAAGTCCCATGCACATCCCCGCACTGCTGTGTATCTTTTCAATGTCATTTTTCGTCAGTCCCGATCTGCTTTTTTCAGGCTTTTTATCAGCTTTTTCAGAAATGCTCTCCTGCTTTTCAGGCGCTTTCTCAGGCATTTCAGTTTCCTGCGGAACAATTTCCTCATCTGTCACATCTTCATCGGGAAGCTGTTTTTTCAACAGAAGAATAGCTGTGATAATATGTCGGCAGATCGTGCGTGACGGGCAGGTACAACTGCTGTTTTCCAGCGGAACGGTTATAACACATTTCACATCACTGAATGTGACTTCTGCTGAGGTATCATGTTCGGTAATTTCTGCTTCGGTATTCTCCGAATCCTTGACAGCACGTTTGTATATTCCCTTGTTTGCAATGGCTGTAAGACTCTCCTCATCCGCATTGCACAAAGCAGCGGCAAATTGCTTATCCACGTTATAAAGCCCCCTTTCCTATGCAAACAGGCTTCCAATATAGTCACCCATCCTGTCAGGTGTCAGCGCACCGACAAATGCTCCTGTATCAGCAAGTTTCTGTCCGAGAATACGGTCAAAAACAGGCTCAGCTTCTTCATCAAGTGCGGTAAGAAAACTCAGCTTTGCGCCGCTTCCGATAATATTTCCTGCCACATTCAGCAGTCGCTTTTCACTTCCGCCCTCATAAAGATCAGTGACACATATCACACAAGTCTCATGCGGACTGCGGATAAGGCTTTCACAATAACTGAGTGCTTTTCCGATATTCGTTCCGCCTCCAAGCTGAACGCTCATGATGACCTGTGCAGGATCATCCGCCTCATTTGAAAGATCAACAACATTAGTATCGAATATCGCAAGTTTTACCTCAGCAAAACTCATCCCTGCAATGATCTGCGCCATGACTGCACTGTATATCACCGAACCGAGCATCGAACCGCTTTCGTCAATGGCAATTATGACCGTCTTTTTGTTATACTTTTTCAGCCTGCTGCCAAAATAGATATCCTGCAAAACAAGCTGCTCACGCTCCTTATCATAGTGTTTCAGGTTGCGGCGGATAGTTTTCTTCATGTCTATATTGCGTGAAGAACGTACAGGACTGCGCTGTGAACGGTCAAGTCTGCCTGTTATCGCCATTCTTGTGCAGAGTTCCAGTTTCTGACGGAGTTCCTCTGCCACCTGCTTTGCAATGCGTTTTGCAGTTTCAAGAACCTCTCCACGCATGAGATGTTTCAATTGCAGTACGGTCTTCAATAACTGCATATCAGGCTTCATTTCTTCAAGTATTTTCTTGTCAGTAAGCAATTCCGTCATTCCGAATTCTTCAAGTGCATGACGCTGCATGACCTCCGCCGCTGACTTCGGAAAAAGCTCACGGACACGGGTTATCCATTTTGCAGTTGTAAGCTGTGAATCGTTCATGCCGCCATGCCTGCTGTCATTTTCACGCCGTACATCATCTCCCTGTGCATTGCCATAAAGATAATCAAGAAGCTGTTCCATATCCATAAGCTGACCGACTTCACCAATGCTTCCGCCGAAATCAAGGCTTCTGTCCGAATTGCTTCCAAGCACCAGTCTCCAGCGGTTGACCGCAAGCATATTATCATATTTTTCAGTCATCCAATAACCGCCTTTCTGTCAGATCAAATGTTTCATGATATCCTCATCCAGTTTCTTTCCGAATGAATAAAGTTTCTCATCTATTACAATGCCATAACGGATATCCGAAGATACCGTACTGTGAAGCATTGCAACAGCCTTTGCAGTCTCGGCTGTTTCCTGCGGTGTGAAATACCCGAACGCAAGGCGAAGCTGAGGCAGTACTGCGATGAAATCCTCATGTTCCATGCCGTTTATCAGTTCATCCGTCAGTCTCAGGAATTCATTCTCACCGAACATAATATCACGGGCAGTCGAAAACAATCCTTTGAGATATTCTGCTCCCTGTTTTATGACATCGGGCGAACCGCAAAGATATCCACGCAATGCCTGTTCTGCCGTTATTCGCATACTATTGTCAAATCGGCACATAAGACCTATCGCCGCACCGTAAACAGCAGGCTGTTTGTCCTGTGCGGATATCATGAGACGCAGGGCAGTTTCAAGTTCCTCCGCACGTTCTCTCAGCAGAGTGTCAGTAAGTTCAAGCATATGCTTCATTATGCGTATACAGTTATCGGCAAGGTCTGAGGGCAGCCCTGACATTGACGGAAGTGATGATATCAGCTTTGTGAAGCACATTCCCACAAGCATTTCTGCACTGTTATCCTCATATCCATAAAGCTCACGCAGACGGCAGAGCATCTCAAAAAACCTCATGCCCTCGCCCACTGAGAAGAAATCTCCGTCTGCGGCAGTAATATCAGTCAGCAGCCGCTTTTCATCTTCGATGCCTATTCCCATGACAAAACAGTCAACAGCAGTCTGAGCCGCCCTTGAACATGACCTTTCGGAATCAAGCACTTTATGTGCAACGGTGCGGCAGGCTTCTTCGATAGTTGAGCCGTCTGCTGTATGGTCTGTAAGTACTGCATCCACCTTTGGTCTGCGATGATATGACCATGTTTCCCTGACACGGCTCCTGTCCCTGTTTTCACGCAGGTCAGCTCCCCTGACAAGCTGACAGAATCCTGTTCCGAGATATTGACAGCGATGCAGAAAACGGCTGAGAGAAAGTCCCCTTGCCGAGGTGAAAAGTCCGCACTCGACAGTATTCAAAGCGGCTGTATTGTATTTCAGTCTGAATTCCGCACACTGCTTTTCAAAATCTGATATTATCGGCGGAACATGGCTTTTGTCTCCGATGTGTCCGATACCGTTACCGACAGCAAGTTTCGTGAGTATATCAAGAGGAATGGCAGATGAAAGCGTTTTTTCACCTTTTATGAATGTGGAAGTGATACCGTCAAAAAGCTCATATATCCCACATTCTCTCACTCCACGAAGCAACGCAAGACCCTTCATTAGTGAAAGTGCCGCTGTTACATCAGGCATACTGACAAGGACATCTTTTTTTGAACATTCCTTTGCGGTATTCACAAGAAAATCAAGCGATGCCGAATCATATGCACCATCAGGCGAGCCGTTTTCAATTATTTTCTGAAATACACTGTCATAGAAAAAAGGATGTTCCATACCGGATGCATAACCATGAAGTGCATCAGCCGCTTCATAGCTGTAAGCCGCAGGATATGCGCCCTTCTGATCTGAGGGTATCTTATGCAGTTTCGGCGGCTTTGCCTTTCCGCTTCGTATGAGACGGAGAAGTCCCATGCTGTGAAATCCGCCTGTCACCACCAGTACTCTCTTGTGAGTTTTCATTTTCTCTATTATCCTTGCCGCCATGAAGCGTTCACGGACATCCGTACCGTCATGCAATATCTCCGAATCATCAGAGTTTTCACGTGTGAGACAGCAGTATGTATGCATCTGCCGCAGGAAATCCTCAGGTGAAAGCGCAAGTCCTGCTATTTCAAAATATTTTTCCCAGAACTCCTCAAAACTGCGAACCGATGTTTTATCACAGAGACTGCGGAAAAATTCACCACGGGTCAGCTTTGAATCATCCGCATAATTCTGCTTGTCACTGCGCCTCAGTCCGCTTTCCTCTGCTGTATTTATCATTATCTCGCTGTATGGAAGGTCAATGAATTCCGCTTCTATACCGAGCCGCTTTGCAGTTACAAGTGCATTGTACTCAGGAGAAGAACGCAGAAACGGATAGTAGCATTTATAGTCCTCCGCCGCATCACTGACGAGTTTTTTCTTATCCTTGTAAAAATAGTATATTGCGGCCGGCAGTCTTGTGTCCTCATCGGTCAGTACGGGGATAAGCTCACAGGCATCGGATGGGCCTTCTATAAGCACGATATCAGGACGATAAAGCTCCATCGTCCTGATAAGCTGATACGAGCAGACCGGACTGTGATGACGTACAGGAAACAGCAGTAAAGGGTTGCTCTCTGCAATAAGGGTCAATTCAGCAGATTCGACAAACTGAGATATTTTTTCCATAACTCACCTGCTTTGCTTTTATCCTTTGATGCTGAACGAAAATAAGCATGTAATTTTCCAAGATCATCCTTGTTCTCCTTGCAGACCGCTCCTACAAGGCTTTCGGTAAGTACTCCGAGATCAAAACGTGAATCGCCGTAATACCACGCATGGCTCATAGTCTGGAAATATACCGACACAGCCTCGGCTGTGCTCATAACAGATGCAGGCTTTTCAACTACCGTTCCATCGGCTGTTTTTCCCTCACGCAGTTCGTGATATGTGACCGCAAGGAGTTCCGCAACATCAGTATCAACAGGCATATCTATATGACCTGATTTTGCCATATTCTCTGCCTCACGGATAATTATTTCCTTTTCAAGTCTGACATCACGTACCGGCTCAACTGTCTCGAAATTAAAACGGCGCTTCAGCGCTCCCGACATCTCATTTACGCCCTTGTCACGGGTATTTGCTGTACCGATGATGTTGAATCCGGGACGGGCAAGTACAAGTCCATCGTCGCCAAGTTCGGGTATATTAAGTATCTGGTCGCTCATT
>JAEDMD010000001.1 GCA_016303195.1 Oscillospiraceae bacterium
GATAACATCCCCCTTGACCCCAGAAATGCCGCCTTCGGCGGTTTTTATATTTTTTTAAAAGTAAATGCTGTTGCCGTGGTTTATGTTCTCGTAGGGGCTGCCTTTGGCAGTCCTTACAATACCACAAAATATCAGGAGGACCGCCAAAGGCGGCCCCTACAATTTCTTTCTTGCATTTGGCAACCTTAAAATAAAATGTCATTACAAAAGTTCAAAATTAAATTAAAAAAGATTGACAAAAATTGTCAATTCTATTTTTCAACCAACTTCGACAAATATTTTCTATGCGTTGCTTGTGAATATTGCCAGATTGTAAATATAGTTAGAGTAATTACTATTTGTAAAGTTTTCTTAAATGTACGTACATCAATAAATAGTTGTATTGGACAAAATTATATAACATTATATTACCAATTTATATCATTATATTACCAGAAATGTAATAATAATTGTTGAATTATGAACAGCATTGTGGTAAAATGCATACAGAAACTTGAACGGACGGAACTTAAATACGCTATAATTCGCAGAAAACCTTTTCTCAGACAAAAAATATAGTGGGGGAATTATCATGACGGAGAAAATGCTTTTAAGTCAAATCAAGACTTACGAAGGGAATGTTGAAAGAAGCAGAAGATACGCTGAGTATTATAATGCAGAATTTGAGCAGACAGGTTCACGTAATGCTTATTATATCTCCCGTAACTTCTATCGTGAACTGGAACACAGCCAGAAGATACTTGACCAGTACCGCTCTATGATGCGTAACGGCAAGTTCTCTGACAGCGAGGTTTACGGAAACTGACACAAAGATAAGAGCCGCAATCAATGCGGCTCTTATTTTTTTCAGAACAATCCCCTGACATCTTCAAAGCTCATAGTCGGCTGTAATGCAAGATTTATGCCGAATCCAAGAAGCTGCGCCCCACGTTCGGTAAGACGGTCAATGTCACGGGGTGTCACCATCATGTTCGGCATATCGCCCTTTGCATCCTCTCCCGTAAGGCTTCGGACTATGGTATGCATATCAACCACTGTCGGCACTCCGATAGCAATAACAGGAACTCCCATGCATCGCTCCGAAAGCTCCTTTCTTGCATTGGCAACTCCGCTTCCCGGTGAAATCCCCGTGTCCGTTATCTGTATCGTCGTGCCAAGCCTGCGGATATCAGAACAAGCAAGGGAATCCACAGCGATTATCGCAGAGGGCTTTATTTCTCTCGCTATGGCTCTCACGATCTCGGCTGTCTCTATACCTGTCTGACCCAGTACGCCCCCTGAGAATACCGCTACGGGTCTCAGAGAGCATAAAAAAGGCTCATCTCCCATCTCGTCATGCAGATGCCGTGTTGCCAATACTTTCGCCGCCGCCTGCGGGCCGAGCGCATCAGGTGTTATGTCCGCATTTCCAAGTCCTGCCACAAGCACCGTCCCATCGGGGATGAACTGCTTTATTTCCTCGGAAAGTTCCTCCGCCATCGCTTCATATTCATCGGTATATTGGCTCAGATCGTCATATTCAAGCGTGACATACCGCCCCTTGCCCTTTCCTATGGAATTTTTACAGCTGTCATCGTCAATGACTATCTCGGTTATTCGGAACCTCTCTCCCCTCTCGCTCATATGAACTGTCTCAGGCAGTGCGCTTATATTCACGCTTTCCATTGCAAGATCGGTGCGTACAGACATTTTCAGTCAACTCCCCTTTTCAAATTTATTACCTCTTTTTCTATTATTGTGCATAATGCTTGAAATTATGCTTACATATTCGTGGAAAAATTTCAGATTTGACTATTGAAAAAATCTGTATGAAATGTTATAATTATTATTGTCTCAGTGAACAGGTGTGCGTTGCACCTGTCAGAGAACAGATATACCCGTGTTTGTTCTCATTCATTTGCAATTGCGGCTTTATGCCGTAAAATTCAAGGAGGTGTAACGAATGCCAAACATTAAATCTGCTAAAAAGAGAGTTAAGGTCAATGCAACTAAGGCTGCTGCTAACAAGGCAAGAAAGTCTAATCTCAAGACCATCCTCAAGAAGGCTGACGCTGCTGTAACAGCAGGCGCTGACAACAAGGAGGAGGCTATCAAGGTAGCTATCAAGAGAGTAGATCAGGCTTGCGCTCACGGTCTTATGCACAAGAACAAGGCTGCAAGAAAGAAGTCTCAGCTCGCTAAGAAGCTCAACGCTGCTAAGTAATTGACTATTTTATAAAAACTGACCCCCTTACGACAACTCACGGTCTGTAAGGGGGGTTTTGTTTTATCTGTTTCCTCTGGTCTTATTATAGCCACGGTCATAGGCATGGTAGTATTCTATAAAGTGACGTTCAAGGGAATCAAGGTCGTAGAAACCACTGCCGCTTAATGGAACAAGTATTATTGAAAAATCGTCACCATTGCGGTAGTCAACATATACATCACCGTTTCCTTTTCCGGTCAGGTGATTATTTACACGGCTGAACACGGTTTTTGATTGTCCGACATAGTACTTTTCTTTTGTACAATTATGAAGTATGTATACACCTGCAAAGTTTTTTCCTGATGAAATATAAGGCTGGTATTTTCCATTAAACGCTTTCGCCGTTCGTAATTTCATAAATTCTTCAGATGAGATCTCAACTGAGTTATTAATGATATTATCAAGTTCGCCCTCGATTTCATTTTTCTTATATAATCCATATATTGGCGTTATTAAACAACAAGCAAGTATTAAAACTATCATAAAAAACATAGCCATATCCTCCATACTATACGTGTCCTTTCATCAAAAATCCGATTTATATATTCTGTCACGAATCTGTGTCAGAAGTGTGACTATCTCACCAAAACCATATAACACCATTCCGCCTATAAAAACTTCAAAGCAGTATGTAATGCTATTCAAAATAATTTCTAATTCATAACTTGCTGTTTGTTTTGAATTATCTAAATCATTAGTATCAATCAAAGAAACAGAGAATAGTAAATACAATAATACGCAAATACTTCCAGCTACCCATATAATAATAGCTGTCTTTTTTAGAATATTTCCTACATGACTTGCATTAGCGTTTATCTCTATCACATCCTTTTTTACTCTAATTTTCTGAGGCTCTCCGTCAATGCAATAATGACATAGCGTCTCACCATTTCGTTTAACAGGCTCTCCTGTATAAAAGGTCTTTCCGCATGAATCACAAGTATACATAAAAATCACGTCCTTCGCCAAATTAGGACAAATAGTCCTCAACAATATTATAGGACATTTTGTCCATAATGTCAACAGATTTTATAAAAATAAATATTTTAATTATAGCTGATTTTTAGCTATATATAAGCAAATTCTCCTATTTTTACATTCAGTATCTAAAAAACCAAAAAGTTGCTATATAGCAATTTTTATAGGACAGTTTGTCCATTATTCATGAATATCTTCTCCTCTGATTTATAATAATAATTGAGATGCATTCGTTGATTTTATTGTTAAATTATATAATTAAGGAGAGTTCTGAATGTACGCAAGGATAAGGAATCTGCGTGAGGACAGCGATAAGACCCAGAAAGAAGTTTCGGAATACCTTTTCTGCGATCAGTCGCTTTATTCAAAATATGAGCGTGGACTGCGTGAAGTTCCTGTCGGGATAATCATTAAACTGGCGGCTCTCTATGGCACAAGCACTGATTATATACTCGGTCTAACCGATGAAAAGCGTCCATACAAAAAATAACTCCTGCTATAAGGGCGGTACTCATATAGCAGCTTTATATGTAATTATCGAGGGAGAACCCTTTTTCAAAAGGGTTTCCCTCAATATCACGTGTAAAATCTTCTATAAGAGTACCGCCCTTAAAATCATGAGCTTTCTGTTTACATTCTCCACCAATCGTGCATACTATACAAGGGGTGATAATATGCTCGGATTTGTGTTAGGTACGATTTTCGGCGGAACATTGGGAGTTTTTACCATGTGCTGCTGTACAGCCGCAAAATGGGATGACGAAAGAAATAACAGAATGTAATATTTAACAATAATATTATTGGGAGTAGAATTTTTTAAGGTTATTTTAAGAATACTGACTTATACTATAAGTGAAAACATGAATAGATCCAAATGATTTAGGTATCACCGCCGCTTGACCTTCCATAAGCGGCGGCATACCATATCCCCAGAAAATGTTAATTTAAAAGATAATATTAAGTAATTATTCACATATTCTTTAAACATTGTTTACGTGTATGTGGTATAATATATATAAAGAAAAAGAGAATGAACGATCGAGAATAGTTGGAAAAAGTCCAGAAAACATGAAAGAGGTGAAATTACCAATGGTTGGAATTTTTGTCACAGTTATGATCTGCGGTGGGATCGGTATGACAACCCTCAGCCTGTGTCAGGCGGCTAAATGGGGCGACGAAGCACCGACCTCAGATCACCAGAGCTAAAAAATTTTCTACTCTCTAACAGCAAAAGTGCGGTACGTTTTATATGTGCCGCACTTTTGTTTTATCCCGACTTTTCAACATACTGCATTGCATATGTTGAAAACTTGCCTCTCAGAATCATCGTGCAGATCGATTTTCCGAATGTACGAAAGAAATTGTAGAGGCTGTCGGGGATGCCATACTCTTATTTTACGATGATATATGACTTAGGACTGCCAAAGGCAGCCCCTGCAAATGATGTTTATAACCTGCAAAATTGATTTGCATATATAAAAAGCGGTACACCGAAATGTACCGCTTATCTGTTATTTATTACTTCTTCTCAGGAACTTTGATTACTTCCTTACGCATATATGGCTGGAGTGCCTTTGGAATACGGATAGAACCATCTTCGTTAAGGTTGTTCTCAACGAACGCTATGAGCATTCTCGGAGGCGCTACAACGGTATTATTAAGGGTATGCGGGAAGTACTTTGTGCCGTCCTCAGCCTTTACTCTGATGCTCAGACGGCGAGCCTGTGCGTCACCGAGGTTTGAACAGCTTCCTACCTCGAAATACTTCTTCTGTCTTGGTGACCATGCTTCAACGTCGATAGACTTTACTTTAAGGTCTGCAAGGTCGCCTGAACAGCATTCAAGTGTACGAACAGGGATATCCAGTGTGCGGAAGAACTCTACTGTGTAGCTGTACAGCTTGTGGAACCAGTCCATTGACTCCTCAGGCTTGCAGACTACTACCATTTCCTGCTTCTCGAACTGATGGATACGGTATACTCCACGCTCCTCAATGCCCTTTGAACCAACTTCCTTACGGAAACATGGCGAATAGCTTGTAAGGGTCTGTGGGAGATCGCTCTCAGGAACAATAGTGTCAATGAACTTGCCGATCATTGAATGCTCTGATGTACCGATAAGATAGAGATCCTCACCCTCGATCTTGTACATCATGTTTGCCATATCATCGAAGCTCATAACACCTGTTACAACTGCGCTTCTTATCATGAACGGCGGAATATAGTATGTAAAGCCCTTGTCGATCATGAAATCTCTTGCATATGAGAGGATGCATGACTGGAGCTGTGCAATATCGCCCTTGAGGTAGTAGAAACCGTTACCGCTGGTGCTTCTTGCGCTGTCGATGTCGATACCGTTTACCTTTTCCATGATGTCAACGTGGTAAGGCACTTCAAAATCAGGAACAGCAGGCTCGCCGAACTTCTCAACTTCAACGTTCTCGGAATCATCCTTTCCTATCGGAACGCTGTCGTCGATGATGTTAGGAATGACCATCATGATCTCCTTGATCTCGCCTTCCAGCTTGGTTTCGAGTGCTTCCATCTCTGTCAGCTTCTCGCCCAGCTCGGTAACCTCTGCCTTTGCCTTCTCAGCTTCGTCCCTGAGCCCCTTAGCCATAAGACCGCCGATCTCCTTGCTTCTTACCTTGCGGACATTACGGAGGCTGTCGCACTCTGTCTTGGTCTTTCTGTATTCCTCGTCAAGGGCAACTACCTTATCGACCAGTTCGAGCTTCTCATCCTGAAACTTCTTCTTGATGTTCTCCTTAACTAATTCGGGATTGGTTCTGATAAGTTTAATGTCTATCATTTTTATTCTTCTCCTTAATTATTTTTTAATTGATCCATCAGCAAATATGCTGTTATTCTTCCTTTGCGAGCTTTTCAGCAAGCGCCGCAAGGTCATCTTTATCATAGAATTCAAGAATAAGCGCACCCTTATTCTTTCCGTAATCGACTTTTACCTTTCTGCCGAGCCTTTCGTGAAGTGAAAGCTCCATTTCCACAAAATAGTTGTCGATCTTTTTATTTGACTTCGCAGCAGTTGTATCTCCTTCGGAGGCTTTCTGTGCCGCCTTTTCCACCTGACGCACCGTCAGACCGCCGTCAGCCGCTTTCAAAGCCGTTGCAATAAGCATCTCCTCATCTTCAAAGGCAAGGAGCGCACGTGCATGACCTGCGGAAATATCGCCGTTCTCGACCATTTTCAGCACTCTGTCGGGAAGTGCCAGAAGTCTCACTGAATTTGCAACAGCACTTCGGGAGCGTCCGACCATTTTAGCCACTTTCTCCTGCGTCATGCCGTATTTTTCGATCAGGTCATTATAACCTGCGGCTTCTTCCACGGGATTGAGGTTCTCACGCTGGAGATTCTCAATAATAGCGATCTGCATTGTTTCAAGATCGCTCAGCTCACGGATATTGACAGGGACTTCGTCCAGACCGAGCATACGTGCCGCACGCCATCTGCGCTCGCCTGCGACTATCTGGTATCCGCCGCCTATGGGACGGACAAGGATAGGCTGGAGCATACCGTGTTCACGGATGGAGTCAGCAAGCGCCTGAATGGCTTCATCGCTGAAAACCTTTCGTGGCTGATCCCGATTCGGCTCTATCTCAGAAGTCCTGAGAGTTTTCTTCACCTGAACATCGCTTGTATTGTCACTGAAAAGGAAGTCAAGACCTGAACCCAGATTTTTAGCCATAAAACAAATATTCGGAAACCCGAATTACTCCTTTCCTTACGGAACTGCAAGATCAGTCCTTATTTTTATTGAATTTAAAGATACCTCTGCGCTTTTTCGGCGGAAGTTCGAGAGGTTCGCCAAGCATCTCATGACAAACCAGTTCATAAGCGACAGCACCCTTAGAGGACTTGTCATAGTACATGATCGGTTTGCCGTGGCTGGGAGCTTCGGAAATTCTGACATTTCTCGGAATCTTGGTCTGAAAGACCTTGTTCGGGAAATATTTCTCAACTTCACTTACAACGTCATTGGATACATTGAGTCTGCCGTCGAACATTGTAAAGAGGATACCGCCGATCTCCAGAGTGGGATTGAAGTTATTTTTAACAATTTTAACTGTATTTACCAGCTGTGACAGACCTTCCAGAGCGTAGAACTCAGCAACCATAGGTACGAACACCTTATCACACGCAACAAGGCTGTTGATGGTAATTGTACCGAGTGCAGGAGGGCAGTCAACGAAGATATAATCGAACTGGTCTTTGATGGTAAGAAGCTGCATTTTTAGCCTGTTCACCCTGTTATCGTTGTTGGCAAGCTCGATCTCAGCGCCTGCGAGGGATTCGGTTGCAGGAACGATGGAGACATTTGGATATTCTGTCTCGACGATAGCGTCCTGAACACGAGTCTTGCCCGTCAGAACATCATATGTGGAACTGTTTACGGATTTCTTTTTGATACCGAAACCGGTAGTTGTGTTGCCCTGAGGGTCGGAGTCAACACACAGCACCTTGAAGCCACGAGAGCCGAGATAAGCCGAAATATTGATAACAGTGGTAGTTTTTCCAACGCCGCCTTTCTGGTTAGCGACAGCATATATTGTGCCCATAGTATCTTCCTTTCAAGGGATTCTTTTACTATTATAGCACTTTCCACCCTGAATGTAAATATCTAAAGCTGAAAAAATCTGTTTTTTCACAAAAATGTTTCACATGAAACAAAAATTCACGTGAAACGGAGTGTTCCACGTGAAACATTTCATTATCAGACTCTTTTCTGGATGGGTATCCTTACACGGTATTCGATGTAATCCTCATTCTGTATCTTTTTAGAATCAGCCGAGATCCCTGCCGCCTGCATTGTTTCGACAGCTTTATTAATTGTATTAACAAATATTTTAACATTCTGAAACACCTTCGACCGCTTCTTGTAACTCTGCTTGACCTTTTCCTGCCCTATGTATTCCTCGATGAGTTTTTCGGTTCGCTCTACATTGAGATGATTTGCCGTGACCTTTTCGAGAATGTGAAGTCTGTCCTCGGCACTTCCAAGTTTCAGAAGCGCACGTGCATGGCGCTCAGTCAGACTGAACTGCATTATCAGCTTCCGCTCGTCCTCAGAAAGCCGCAAAAGCCGCAATTTATTGGCAATTGTACTCTGTGCCTTTCCCAGCTTAGCCGCCGCATCTTCCTGCGTCATGCCGTAATAATTGATGAGTTTCTCAATAGCTATCGCCTCGTCGAAGAATGTCAGGTCTTCACGCTGAATATTCTCCACAAGGGCAAGAATAGCGGAATTTCGGTCACTTATATCGTGAACGATACACGGAACAACGGTAAATCCACAAATTTTCGCCGCTCTCAGGCGGCGCTCACCTGCGATGAGTTCATACTTCTCCCCCACCTTGCGAACCGAAAGGGGCTGAAGTATGCCGTTCTGAGCAATCGAGTCCGCAAGTGACGAAATATCGGCATCCGTGAACTCTGTTCGTGGCTGATACGGGTTCGGAACGATGTCCGCCACATCCACTTCAATGACCTTATTCACCAGCTTTTCTTTTGTAAAATTCAAAAATCCTGCCATTTTCATACCTCCATTGCAATAATTTCTATTATTATATTACTGCAAATCGGAAATACATTCTACAAAGAAAATCCCCTGAAATTCGCTGTTTCAGGGGATAATAAAACATATTTCGTGGATTTCAGAGAGTTTTTTTCTTGATCTGACTGCTATTTCTCGGATATTTTGTCGGAGTCTGCGAAATTTTATTCACGATAACGATCTTACGCTGTTCGTCCTCCAACTGATAATTTGTTTCACGTGAAACACTGCCGCCAAGCAGCGAAACAGCGTTGTTTCCGAGAGAAATATCCTCATTCGGGCCTTTCATCGCCACAAACATTCCTCCAACCTTCACAAACGGTATGCACAGTTCGCTGAGAAGTGCCATATTTGCAACTGCTCTTGCACATGAAACATCAAATTTTTCCCGATATTCAGGCATTTTTGAGAAGTCCTCAGCTCGCCCGTGAATAAATTCAGCTTCAATCTCCAACTTCTCACATAACTGCTGTAAGAAGTTGATTCGTTTATTCAGGCTGTCGAGGAGCGTGATTTTCAGTGTGTCATTGTAGATTTTCAGCGGCACCGAAGGAAAGCCTGCCCCTGTTCCGACATCAATAATTGCCGAATTATCGGGAATTTCTGCATATTTCAGCATGAGAACACTGTCAATAAAGTGCTTGATAAGTATCTGCTCAGGCTCGGTTATGGCTGTGAGATTGACATTATGATTGTACTCTACGAGAAAATCGGCATAAATGTCGAATTTTCGGTACATTTCCGGTGTCAATCCAAGCCCGTATTCGTCAAATTTAGCGGCGCATACATCATAATTCGGGAGCATTATTATCCCCCTTTCGGCTGTGAAGCCATACAACGAGCATTGAAACATCCGCAGGTGAAACACCTGAAATACGTGATGCCTGACCAATTGAAAGCGGCTGTATCTTGTTCAGCTTCTCTGCGGCTTCGAGTCTGAGGCCTCGAATTTGGCTATAATCCGTGTTTTCTGGCAGTCTTTTCGACTCCAGTTTGCGTACCTGCTCAATCTGGTCAAGCTGTTTTGAGATGTATCCCTCATATTTGATCTGCAATTCGACCTGTTCGCAGACATCGTCAGGAAGTGTTTCACGTGAAACATCAAACGGCGCAAGATCAGCATATTTCACCTGCGGTCTGCGGACAAGATCGGCCAGCTTACAGCCTGTTGTCATTGCGGCAGTTCCAACTGATTCAAGGAATGCATTAAGCTCTGAATTTGGCGAAATATTGGTCTTTTTCACACGTTCGATCTCATTTTCGATAAGTTTCAGCTTGACCTGAAGTCTGTCATAGCGCTCCTGAGAAATCAGTCCCAGCCTGTAACCGATAGGAGTCAGGCGCTGATCTGCGTTATCCTGACGCAAAATAAGGCGATATTCGCTGCGTGAAGTCATCATTCTGTACGGATCGGAGCAGCCTTTTGTGACGAGATCATCGACGAGAGTGCCGATATAGGAGCTTGCACGGTCAAGAATAAGCGGATCTTTGCCCTGAACCTTCAAAGCGGCATTGATACCTGCCACAAGTCCCTGTGCGGCGGCTTCCTCATATCCCGAACTGCCGTTGAACTGACCTGCGCCGTAAAGTCCCGAAACCTTTTTGAACTCCAGTGTCGGCAGAAGCTCATTTGGATTACAGCAGTCATACTCTATCGCATATGCAGGTCTCATGATCTCCACCTTTTCCAGTCCCTTTATTGTTCTGAGGAATGCAAGCTGTACGTCTTCCGGCAATGATGATGACATTCCCTGTAAATAGTACTCCTCTGTTGATAATCCCATTGGTTCTACAAAAAGCTGATGTCGTGGTTTGTCTGAAAACCTGACAATTTTGTCCTCGATAGACGGACAGTATCTTGGGCCTACTCCCTCTATTCTGCCTGAGTATAAAGGTGATCTGCCAAGGTTTGAAAGTATCACTTCATGTGTATTACTATTAGTATAAGTCACGTAACAGCTCACCTGATTTTCAAGTCCGTCAACAGGTGTTTCAAATGAAAACGGAACAATTTTTTCATCACCGTCCTGACGTTCCATGACATCAAAATCAATGCTTCTTTTGTTGACACGGCATGGAGTTCCTGTTTTGAAACGTCTGAGTTCCACCCCGGCGGCTCTCAGGGAAGCCGATAATTTAGTACTGGGAAGTGCTGAATCAGGGCCGCTTTCATATGAAACCTCACCAATATGAATCTTTCCTTTTAAATAAGTACCCGTTGCAATTACGACAGCTTTCACTGAATATTCAGCTCCGAGAGAAGTTCTGACACCTGTGATCTTTCCGTCCTCGACAATTACATCAGCAATGTCAGCTTGTTTCACAAAGAGATTTTCCTGTGTTTCACAAACATCCTTCATATAGTTATGATATTTAACTCGATCAGCCTGCACTCTAAGACTATGAACAGCAGGGCCTTTTCCTCGGTTGAGCATACGGCTCTGTATGAAACATTTGTCCGCACCTTTGCCCATTTCACCGCCCAAAGCATCGATTTCACGCACTAAATGGCCTTTTGCAGTACCTCCGATGGAAGGGTTGCAAGGCATATTTGCGATCTGGTCAAGCGATATTGTAAACATTACAGTTTTGCAGCCAAGCCTTGCAGAAGCCAGTGCAGCCTCAACGCCTGCATGACCTCCGCCGACAACAGCCACATCAAATTCACCCATTTTATATGACAAAAAAATTCCTCCTCAATGTTTCACGTGAAACATTACTTTCCAACACAGAAGCGAGAGAACACTTCATCCACAACAGCATCAGTGATTTTTTCACCTGTGAGACTGAGTATCGACTGCTCCGCTTCATCAATAATTACATTTACAGCATCAAGCATTTCACCGCACTGAAGTGCTGACATTGCTTCATCAATTGAAGCCAGCGCACTGTCAATGCATTTTTTCTGCCTTTCATTTGCGGCTGAGACATTATCAAATGTATGCTCATTTATTGAAAACAGCTCATTGATCTCCTTTTCAAGGACATCGACACCTGTGCTTTCCTTAGCAGATAAATATACTATATGTATAAAATATTTTGATAATTCTTTTACATCAAGCTGCTGTGAGACATCATTTTTGTTCACCGCAGCAATACACTTTTTATTTTTAGTTTTATCTATTAACTTCAAATCGTCCGCCGTGAGAGGACAACTTCCGTCAAACACAGCAATGACAAGTTCCGATGAATCTATCATTTTTTCAGCCATGTCAACACCGATCCCCTCGATCACATCATCTGTGTCATGGATGCCTGCGGTGTCCGAAAGGCGAAGTGTCAGGTCACCGAGACGAACCGACTCCTCAACAATGTCCCTTGTCGTGCCTGCTATATCCGTCACGATGCTTCTTTCGCATCCGCTGAGACAATTGAACAGCGTTGACTTACCAACATTCGGCCTGCCGATTATAGCCGTAGCAATGCCTTCACGGAGTATCCTGCCGCTGTCATAATTCTCGACCAGCGTTGACAGTTCCTCACGGACTTCGCTCAGCTCGCTCATAAGTGCCTGCGGCTCGACTTCGGGGATATCCTCCTCAGGGTAATCAGCCCATGCCGCAAGGTCGCCAAGTATCTTCATCAGCTTATCCGAGCATTTTCTCGCTTTCCTGAATGCCGCACCCTCACGGAGCGCTTCAGCCATTTTCAGCTCAGTCTCGCCTTTTGCCGAGATTATATCCATGACCGCTTCAGCCTGTGTCAGATCGAGCTTCCCGTTGAGATAGGCACGTTTCGTGAACTCTCCTCCCTCGGCATTTTCAGCGCCGTTTCTGAGGATGGCACGAAGTATCCGCTTTGACACATACAGACCGCCGTGACAGGATATCTCGGCGGTATCCTCGCCCGTGTAGCTGTGAGGGGCACGAAAGACCGTCAGGATGCAGTCATCAATGCGCTCACCATTGTCATGGGCGATACCGTAAGCGCAGGTGTAGCCCTCCATATCATGCACTGAGCGCCCTCCTGCGGGGGTGAACACCTTTGATGCAATGTCTATGGCTTTGTCTCCCGAAATTCGTATAACAGCGATTCCGCCCACCGCATTGGGGGTGGAAACAGCAGCAATAGTTGACAAATTTATCACTTCCTAAAAAAACAACGGCAATAATGCCGTTGTCTGAATTATTTGATTAAAGCTCGATCTTACCGTAGAGACCGCCTTCCATTGTATCCTCCGGCTTTGGTCTCTTGTAGTCCTTCTCGAAGCTGGTTGACAGATCAACTGATCTGCGCTCCATTGAAACCTCTCTGTCACGATGGTTTCTGTTGTTGTTATTTCTTCTGTTGTCGCCGCGTCTTCCGCCGTCACGTCTGTCATTGTTTCTGCGGCGGTTGTTAGGCTTAGGATTGTTTGAAGAAATGATGATCTTTCTGTATGGTTCTTCACCGACTGAACGTGAAGAAACGCCGTCGATCTTTGAGATCGCAGAATGGATAACTCGTCTCTCATACGGATTCATAGGCTCAAGGGGCTGTGAACGGCCTGTTCTGAGAACTGACTTTGCAACCTTAGCGGCAAGCTGTTCGAGGGTATCCTTTCTCTTGCTTCTGTAACCGAGGCAGTCGATAGTGATACGGAAATAGTCCTTGTCGCCCTTGTTGGCGATGATAGAGCAAAGGTACTGGAGAGCGTCGAGAGTCTCACCACGTCTGCCGATGATAGTACCGTTATTGTTGCTGTCGATATTCATAACAGCGCCTGTTTCGTTCTGGTATACAGTGAACTTAGCGTCCACATCCATAGCTCTGAGAATGCTTGTGATGTAGTCTCTTGCCAGCTTGACCTTTGGATTGATAAGAGCCTCGTCCTCGATGAGTGTGAAGTTATCAAGTGAATATCCTGCTTCTTCCATTTCATCCTCTGCATCGGGAGCAGTTTCTTTTACGGGAGCAGAAGCCTTTACAGGCTCAGCAGTAGTTTCAGTAGTAACAACAGGCTTTTCCGATACGGGAGCAGCAGTCACAACAGGCTTTTCAGCAACAGGAGCAGTAGTTACAGCGGCAATCTCCTTCTTTTCGGCAGGAGCGGCTGCGACAGGCTTTGAAGCGCTGACAGGGGGAACATAGGTAGCTTTTACAACAGCATCCTTAGCGCCGAGGCCGAGTCCGAGAATTCCTTTTTTGCCTTCATCGAGTATCTCGAACTTGATCTCACTGATGCTTTTTCCGAATTTCTTTGCTGCGAGGGCTTTCGCCTCATCAACAGTTTTTGCTGTGAATTTTTCAGTCATTTTTATACCTCCCTGATGAATCATTCCTCATCATTATCATCATACTCATCGCCGTATTTCTCAGCCATACGCTTTCTTGCTTCTTTCAGCTTATCACGGTTCTGCTTATTCTGTTCTGATCTTGATACTTTATTTCCGTTAGCAGACTTAGAAGAACCGCCGTTCTGCTGTTTTTCCATTTCAGCCTGCTGTTCAAGCATTTTCTGCATGAAAGTTTTCTTTTCGGGGTGCTTTTCAGCATAGATCCTTGCTTTTTCCTTTTCCTTCTCATTGATGACCTTGATACGCTCAGGAGTGAAGTACTGATTGAGAGCGAAGGTAACGATGAAAGAAATGAGAGATGACCATATCCAGTAGAATCCGAGACCCGCAGGGAAGGTAAATGCCATCCAGATTGAGAACAGGGGCATACCATAGAGCATAACATTCATGCATCCGCCACCAGCCTGCTGCATAGCGGGATTTACTTTTTTCTGGTGCATCTGGGTATATACAGAATAGAGGAGCTGAGCCAGACCTGCAAGGAAAGGTATAGCGGCAAGGATAACAGCTTCCTTATTCCATGTTTCGGGGTGAAGTGAAGGGGTCTTACCGAGGTTTGCGCCGAAAATGGTGAATTTCTCATTGAAATCGTAGACCTTGTCGGCAAAATTCTCGCCAAGTGAGCTGTAACTGCTCTTATGAACGGCGATATCCTCCATGATTTTAAGTTCGCCTCTGAGACCTGTTTTACTTGGATCGAGGCCTGCGATACCCATAGCGGCATTGATGATGCTCCTGCTCATATCGAGGATATGGGTAAGCGGTTTGTAAACAACGTCGAGAACGCCGAAAAGCAGGAACATCTGAATGAAAGTCGGCAGGCATGAAGCCATTGGGTTTATGCCTTCCTCCTGATAGAGCTTCTGCTGTTCTTCCTGAAGTCTCTGAGGGTTGCTTGCGAAGCTCTTTTTGAGCTTTTCCAGCTTCGGGTTAAGAAGCGTCATTCTTGCCGAATTCTTCTGTGTGCTATAACTTACGGGGAACATAAGAAGTCTCGTGATTATAGTGAACACGATGATAGAAACGGCGTAGTTTTTAAAGATTGCGTAAATAAGTCGCATCAGGTATCCGAAAGGGATACCAATAAGATCATAAATTCCAGTCAATACGTTTTACCTCTTGAATTCAATATTTATCCTTTTTTTCAATATCGTCATCAAGGCTGTTATAATTGAAATATTGCCTTTTCAAGGTAAATTTATCAGGAACATGATCGATACCGCCCATTGACCACGGGTTGCATCTCAATATCCGCCGCACAGCAAGGATCGAGCCTTTTACAGCGCCGAATCTCTTGATAGCTGTGCAGGCATAGCAGCTGCACGTAGGGTAATACTTGCACACAGGCGGAGTAAGCGGAGAAATGAATTTCTGATAGAATTTTATCAAACCCAAAAGAATGTACTTCATGATCTCTGTTTACCGAAGGAGAAACTGCGGAACATCCTGTTGATGTCGGACACACCGTATTTTTCCATATAATTGCAGTATTCCGTAGACTTTATATTGCAGATAAGACTTCTCGCCACGATGACGATGTCCATACCCACGGGGAGTTCAGCTTCTGCCTCACGGTAAGCGAGGCGGATAAGTCTTTTTGCTCTGTTCCTGCAAACAGCGTTGCCGACCTTTTTGCCTGCGGTGATACCGAGGCGGTTATAGGGTCTGCCGTTGGGTCTGACATAGATGACAGAGTACTTTGAGGCTGAATATTTTCCCTTTTTATAGAGCGTAAGGAAATCCTTATTATCGTTCATTATTTCCGTATAAAGCATAATAACACCTGCTGACGAACAAACGGTCACTAACAAAAAAGACCACAAAATAAAGATTTTGTGGTCAGCCTCGTCAGTGAGTTAATCTTGCTCTGCCCTTAGATCTTCTACGAGCTAAAACCTTTCTGCCGTTCTTAGTAGCCATTCTCTTCATGAAACCGTGCTCCTTCTTTCTGTGGAGCTTCTTAGGCTGATATGTTCTTTTCATATTCAGTGTCCTCCTCTCTGCGAATATATAATAGAGTCTCACGACTCCTGTTAAGCAAAAATAGTATACAGACATACTGTCCGCATTACACTAAAACATTATATATGAAAAATCTCCTCATGTCAAGCAATTTGAGAAAAATTGTGTAATTTCACAATAATAAACTTTCTTTTTTGGGCTTTTGTTAGTTATTCGGTGCTTATATATATACAAGTGATGAGCAGTGAGCAGTCACGGCAACAGCATTTACTTTTTTGTGGTAAGGCATAGTTATTGCGAAACGACCGTAAAGCATCGCTGCGCTTGCTTTACTGCTTTGTCAGGGGGACGCTGTCCCCCTCATTCACCCCCTGCAAGGGAGATAACATCCCCCTTGACCCCAGAACGTGCGCCTGCGGCGCTTTTTTATATTTTTTTAAAGTAAATGCTGTTGCCCTGAGTGAGCAGTGAACACCGCTCCCGTAGTCCATATCTGCGATTCCACAGAACTCCACCACAGGTCAACACATTTCCAACAGCTATGGAAAAGTTGAAAGTCAGTGTTGAAAAGTAGAAAAACTATGTTTAAACTCAGGCTATATAAAAGTTTTCAACACCCATTTGTTCCCGATATAGGTATCATTCCAACAGATTTTCAAGATATCCGGTGTGAATTCCACACAGTTTTCAACAATGTGTCAATTTACGTGTGGAAACGGCTTTGAAATTCTATTTCTTCAACAAAGAAAAGCCCTTGCAAAAATCAACAATTTATGATATAATGTACTTACATATTAAGAGAGCAAAGTGCAATTTTATAAAATCTTTTGTGCATCTGTTTTCAACAGGTGTACTGTCCGAGTGCGCCCTTTGAGCCTTTGCTGTGTGCAAAACTCGCTCCATGCACTCTCACTACTACTATTCGGAGGTCAAATATGAATTCATTTGAGGAAGTTTTCGCAAGCGTTAAAAAATATTGCCTCGAAAACGGAAAAATACCTGAGATAGGCCTTACCACCTGGATAGAGCCGCTTATCCCCGTCAGCTTCAACGGTTCTGACGCTGTTTTCAGAGTCGAGACCGAATTCCAGAAAAATATCGTACTTACTTCATATAACGAAATTCTCAGGGATGCTTTCGCCAGTCTGTACGGCTTCAAGGTAAACATCATCATAGAAGTTGAGACAAATGAGCCTGAAAAGCCCAATATCCCCACAGATTCCGAGCTTGAGATCAAGCATCAGGAACTGGAACAGTCCTATAAATTCGCAAACTACGACTATACTTTCGATACCTTCATCGAGGGCCGTTCCAACGAATTCGCCCTCGCCTGCAGTAAGTCGGTTGCGAAAAACTGCGGAGAAAAGGCTGTTCCCGACTACAACCCGCTGTTCATCTACGGCCCGTCAGGTATGGGCAAGACCCACCTGATAACCGCTATCGCAAACGAGGTCAGAAAAAATCACCCCAACTTCAATATCGTTTATGTTACCAGCGAAACCTTCGGAAGCGAGCTTATCAATGCACTGAATAACACAGGTGTTATCGACGATTTCCACGAAAAATACAGAAATGCCGATATACTCCTCATCGACGATATCCAGTTCTTCTCAGGAAAAGAACGTATGCAGGAGGAATTCTTCCATACCTTCTACAAGCTCCATCAGGAAGGAAAGCAGATCGTTATCACATCCGATAAGCCTCCAAAGGAGCTTCTCACCCTTGAGGAAAGACTCCGCACCCGTTTTGAAGGCGGACTTATCGCCGATATCTCCGCTCCTGACTATGAGACAAGACTCGCTATCATCAACAGAAAGTCTGAACTTTTAGAACTGAAAATGCCCAGCGAAGTGGCTGAATTCATGGCAAACCGCCTGAAATCCAACATCCGTCAGCTTGAAGGCGCTGTTGTTCGTCTCAAGGCTCTCAACCATTTTGCAGGAAGCCCCATCACCATTTCTATGGCTCAGAGCGTTATCCGTGACGTTCTTACCGATGAGCAGCCTATCCCGATCACAGTTGAGAAGATAATCTCGGAAGTATCCACCGTTTACGGCGTTTCTCCCGAAGATCTGCGCTCAAACAAGCGTTCCGCACAGATCTCAATTGCCCGTAAAGTCGCTATCTACGTTGTTCGTGAGATCACACAGATGCCTCTTGCTTCAATCGGTACAGAATTCGGCGGCAGAGATCACTCGACCATCGTTTACTCCGTTACCAGCATTTCCGAGGCTATGGAAAAAGATCCGAACCTGAAAAATCTCGTTCAGGACATCATCAAGAACATCAAGGACAAGAGCAAAGTATAACTTAATTAAAAAAAGCGGCGAAGCCGCACACCGGGTTTCCAAAGGGATCACATCCCTTTGGCAGAGGGTGAGCGAGGGAGACTCCCCACAGTGTGGGGAGATGTCAGCATAGCTGACAGAGGGGACGGGCTCCTGTTAGGAGACAGCGTCCCCCTAAGAAAACAGTAAAGCAAGCGCAGATCGGCGATTTTCCGCTGATCTGCCTCCCCACTCACCATATCAACAAATTTCACATCTTTCCACGTTCTGCCGTTCAGGTCAGAAATTTTTTTGACAATCGAATTTCAACAGTGAAGTATGGAAAGACCGTTTAAAGACGATCTTCTCAACAGAGTTTTCAACACTGTGTTTAAAACTCTGTTGAGAGAATTTTTTGACACAATTATCCGCTATACAGCGAGTAATATCAACATCTGCGGTGTTGAATGACTGCCATTTCAACAGCTGTAACTTTTCAACAGTCAACAGCTTTTTGAAATGTGAAATGATAAATTCGTTAAAAAAATCCGAATCAACAGATCCTTTAACATTCCACAAACAATGCCTCCACAATTCTCAACCTGTTCAACACAAAAATCAGCCCCCGAAATTCATTTCACAATTCTCAAAAATTTCACAACACCCCTTTGTGGACGTTTTTTCCACGCTGCTATGGGGAAAAACTGTCATTTCAACTTTTCGACCGCCCCAACAACAACAACAAATAAATATTTCTTATCTTACTTTGTTTTAAAATAAATTCTTATCTTAGCTTTGATCTGAAAACTTTTCTTATCTTAGCTTGCTAAAAAAGCGAAGCCTGGCGGTGTGGAAAAACTGCCCGACTCATATCCGAGGAGAAAAATCAATGAAGTTCATTTGTAATAAAACAGAACTCAGTGAAGCAGTAAGTAACGTTTCACGTGCAGTTTCACAGAAATCAACTATTCCTGCTCTGGAAGGTATAAAAGTAAAAATATCTGACGGAAATGTAGAGCTTACAGGATACAATCTTGAAATGGGTATCAGGACTACTATTTCTGCCGAAACAGAAGGAAACGGCGAATTCGTCGTTAATGCAAGACTTTTCAGCGAATTCACAAGACGTATGTCAGGTGAATGTATCAATTTCGATATTGATGACAGTCTCGTTATCAATATGTCATGCTCAGCTACCGAATGCAGCTTTTCAGCTATGTCAGCAACAGAATTTCCCGAATTACCGATAGTTGACAGGACTAAGAGCTTCTCAGTGAAGCAGAATATCCTGAAATCCATGATAAATATGACCAGCTATGCCGCTTCTGTCAATGAAAGCAAACCTGTTCTCACAGGCGAACTTTTCGACATCGAAAACGGAAGTTTCAACATGGTCGCTATTGACGGTTTCCGTCTTGCTATCAGATGCGAAAATACCGAAAGCAGCGAGAAATACCACTTTGTTGTTCCGAAGAAGGCTCTCCTTGAAGTTTCAACACTTATCAAGGATGACGCAGAAAAGGAATGTGTTATTTACACCAATGACCGCCATATCATCTTTGAGATAGGCAGTGTTTTCGTTATCTCCAGACTTTTAGAGGGTGCTTTCCACAATTACAGACTCAGCATCCCGTCTGATTTCAAGACAGAAGTCATTATCAATAAAAGAGATCTTTCAAACTGCCTTGAGCGCTGCTCACTGCTCATTGATGACAAGAACAAGTCGCCTATCCGCTTTGAAGTGGCAAACGGCGTTGTAAAGATAAGCTGCCGCACAGGCATAGGTAAGATAAACGATGCTCTCGTTGCCGATATTTCGGGAGAAACTGTTACTATCGGCTTCAATAACAAGCTCATCCTTGATGCTCTCAGAGCCGCTGAGGGCGATAAAGTGCGCTTACGCTTCAACGGTGCGATGAAAGTTATCGAAATGCTTCCGCTTGAAGGCGAGAGCTTCATTTTCCTCATCATGCCCATCCAGCTCAAAGGCTGATCTAAGATATCAGAAAGCAGCGAGAGATAATTGCTCACTTTGCTTTCTGCGGCAGAACATCAATTATGAATTAAGTAAAGGGTGAAGTCTATGGCAGAAAAAATAAAGATCAGCACTGAGTTCATCAAGCTGGACGCACTGCTGAAATTCGCTTCACTCGTCGGTACAGGCGGCGAAGCAAAAGCTCGTATCCAGGACGGCGAAGTCCTCGTGAACGGTGAAGTTTGCACCATGAGAGGAAAAAAGATACGCCCCGGCGATACAGTTTCTATTGACGGCAATGAGGTAACGGTAGAGTGATAGTCACCTACGCTGAAATTGACGGTTTCAAGAATCTTTCGGGAGTTTCTTTCGCTCCCGACCCTAAATATAACATAATTGTCGGTGCAAACGCTCAGGGAAAGACCAACCTTCTCGAAGCGATGTGGATACTTTCGGGCTGTAAGAGCTTCCGTGGCTCTAAGGAAAAGGACTATATCAGCCTCGACGGACAGAAAATGTCCTCGTCTGTGAAGATACTGGACAGCGTCAGAGAGCAGAAGATCAGCTTTGAGATGGCAAAGGGTGTCAATTCCCAGAAAATAATACACCTTAACGGCGTAAAACAGCGTGGTACAAAGGCTTTGTTCGATGTTTTCAAGTGCATCGCCTTTATCCCCGATGATACCGAGATCATCAAAGGCTCACCCGAAAAAAGGCGCAGTTTCATAGATATGGCAGCTTCACAGCTTAACCCTGTCTTTGTTATGCATCTCAACAAGAACAATGCAGTCATGAACCAGCGCAATGCGCTCCTGAAAGAGATATCCCAGAGAAATGCCCCTGCGGAAGTCCTTGAAATATGGGACAGACAGGCGGCTAAGGAAGGCGCACTCATCTCATGGATGAGAAGCGGATATATCTCAAAGATCAACGAAATATGCGGCCGCCTTTACCGTACAATATCGGGAGGTGCGGAGGAGCTGACGCTGGAGTACAAGTCGAATGTCTACAAGCCCGAAGACTTTGAAAAGCCCTGCAATGAGGCGGCTGAGGAGCAGTATTACAATAAACTGCGTGAAACAGCGGATTATGACATCCGCACAGGAAGCACTCATTCAGGTGTGAACCGTGACGAGATATTGATAAGGATAAACGGGGTAAGTGCCCGTGATTTCGGCTCGCAGGGACAGATCAAGAGTGCGGCGCTGGTGATGAAGCTGGCGCAGGCTGAGATATACATGAAAAAGTCAAAGGATGCACCTGTTGTGTTCCTTGACGACGTTATGGGCGAGCTTGACGAGAACAGACAGAGATTTGTATTTGATATAATCAAAGATATGCAGGTATTCGTGACCACACCGAACGAAAGTGCGATACTTCCCGAAATAAAGGGAAAGATATTGCGTATCAGCGGCGGAAGGATAACGGAGGAACAGGATGTATCTGCACATAGGGAATAATTACTCCGTAGATATCAGGGATATCATCGGGATATTCGATATAGAAAATACCACCGTAGAAAAGTGTACCAAACTGCTTCTTGACAGGGCGGAAAAGGAACACAAATGCATCTACACCACCTACGAAATGCCGAAATGTTTCATAATCACATACAGAAACGGCAGAGAGAAGGTGTATATATCCCAGTTATCAGCAGCGACCCTCAGAAAACGCCTCGATCAGGGCGGAGGGTTCTGATATTTCATGGAGAAACATTACAGAAAACTGAACAGACTGAAGAATTATGATTATTCGTCCAACGGTCTGTATTTTGTAACATTCTGCACTAAAAACAGGGTGCATTATTTGTCGGAGATAATTTACGATGATCCGTTTGATGAATTTTCGCATGAATACAATGTAGGGAACGCCGCCCTCGGCGTTCCATGCGTAAAATTTACCGAAAACCAAATTGTAGGGGACGGCGTCCTCGACGTCCCCCATGTAAAACATACAGATTTCGGAAAAATCGTAAACGACCAGATAAATGAAATTAATAAAACCTACAATGATATAAATATCATGAAATATGTTATAATGCCGGATCATGTGCATATGATAATATATTTGTTTGATGACAAAAATGTTTTGGGTGGGACGTCGAGGACGCCGTCCCCTACAAATGCACGTATACCAGCATTAATATCGACATTGAAAAGATTCGTAAATAAAAAAATCGGATATAATATATGGCAGCGTTCCTTCCACGATCACATAATCCGCAGTGAAAGGGAATTTCTTGAAATATGCGGATATATCGACAACAACCCTATCAATTGGGTAAATCATATATACAACCAGAATTTTTGGAGGTAGATCATGAGTCAGCAGAATAACAACAACTATGACGAGAATGACATACAAGTCTTAGAAGGACTTGAAGCGGTGCGAAAGCGACCGGGTATGTACATCGGCTCAACAGGTACAGGCGGTCTCCATCACCTTGTCTATGAGATAGTTGACAACTCCATCGACGAAGCCCTTGCAGGCTTTTGTACCGAGATCACTGTCGAGATACTGGAGGGTGATGTCATCCGTGTGTCCGATAACGGACGTGGTATCCCTGTCGGAATCCACCCGAAGGAAGGCATATCTGCGGCTACGGTCGTTTATACCATCCTCCATGCAGGCGGTAAATTCGGCGGCGGCGGATATAAAGTTTCGGGCGGCCTTCACGGTGTCGGCGCTTCCGTTGTAAATGCCCTTTCCGAATGGCTTGAGCTTACTGTCAAGGACGGTAAAAATGTCCATTTCCAGCGTTTCGAGCGTGGCCATTATGATGAACCGCTCAAAATAATCGGCGAGACAAATGAGACAGGTACAAGCGTTATGTTCAAGGCCGACGGCGAGATATTCGAGCATACCGTATATGACTACGATACTCTCCTGAGAAGACTCCGTGAACAGGCTTTCCTCAATGCAGGCATCAAGATAGTCTTCACCGATAAGCGTGACCCTGAGAATATTCAGGGAGAAACTCTCCATTATGAGGGCGGTATCCGTCAGTTCATCGAGCATATCCATACCACAAGAGGTCTTGAAGCTATCAATGATGAAGTTATCTATGTTTCGGGAACTCAGGGCGATTCATTTGCTGAGATCGCTATGCAGTACAACAACAGCTACAATGAGGTCGTTCTCTCATTCGCAAACAATATCCATACTCAGGACGGCGGTTCCCATGAAACAGGCTTCAAGAATGCCCTTGTCAAGGTAATCAATGAATACGGCAAAAAGTTCGGTAAATTCAAGGAAAAGGACAGCGGCAAAAAAGGCAAGGATTCTCAGAAAAAGGAGATCGAGAGCCTGAAAAGAGATGACGTTATGGAAGGTCTTACCGCCATAATCTCTGTAAAGCTGACCGAATGTGAATTCGAGGGACAGACTAAGGGCCGTCTCGGAAATCCCGAAGTCAAGCCGTTTGTCGAGAAACTGGTAACAGAGAAGCTCATGAACTTCCTTGAGGAGAATCCTGAGACTGCAAATATCATTTTCGAGAAGTGCCTCTCCGCTTACAGAGCAAGAGAAGCCGCAAAACGTGCCCGTGAAGCCGAGCGTAAGAAGAACGCTTTCGGAAACGCTTCAATGCCCGAAAAGCTGGCTGACTGCTCCGAGCGTGACAACCGCTACACCGAAATTTACATCGTCGAGGGAGATTCTGCGGGCGGCAGCGCAAAGCAGGGCCGTGACCGACGCTATCAGGCTATCCTTGCTCTCTGGGGCAAGATGCTCAACGTTGAGAAAGCACGTGTTGACCGAATCTACGGCAATGACAAGCTCGCTCCCGTTGTTACCGCTCTCGGTACGGGTCTGGGCGAGGACTTCGATATCTCAAAGCTCCGCTACGGCAAAGTCATCATCATGGCCGATGCCGATGTTGACGGTATGCACATCCGTACACTCCTTCTCACATTCTTCTTCCGCTACATGAGACCGCTCATCACTAACGGAAATATCTATATCGCACAGCCTCCGCTTTTCAGAGTCGAGCGCAAGAAACAGGTTCGCTACGCATTCTCCGATGAGGAGAGAGATCAGTATATCGCCGAACTCTCCGAGGACGGCAAATACACTGACGTTGCTGTACAGCGTTACAAAGGTCTTGGTGAGATGGATCCCGAACAGCTCTGGGAAACTACTATGGATCCTGAGCATCGTACAATCGTTAAAATTTCTATGGAAGATGCTCTCAAGGCTGATGAAGTGTTCACCATCCTCATGGGCGACAAGGTAGAGCCGAGAAGGCTGTTTATCGAGAAAAACGCTAAGTTCGCCCAGAATCTTGACATATAAGGAGAGAAGATGGAAGAAAACTACAAGCTGGAAAAGGAATACACCATCCCTTCCGATATCTTCCGTGATGCTTACAAGGATTTCCAGAAGATATACGTCTTTCCGAAAAGCCGCATAAAGACAGTTATATTCGCAATAGCGGCGCTGATAGTGCTTATCGCAGGCTCAACTGTATTCGAGGATACGGGAGTAAAGGTGAAGTATATCTTCTATCTGCTTTTCATGGGATTATGTGCGCTTTCATTCAAAAGCTGGGGTGACCCGAACAAAATGCGTGAGAATCTGGTAAGGTCCGTCCAGACACTCGGCGAGCCTTTGTACAAGATAGGCATAGGCAGCGGATTTGCCGATATTTCAACGATCGCAGACGATGATTCAACTAATGTCGAAACCGAGGATGATGAGGTCATTGACGATCTCCTCCCCGAAAAGACCCGTCTGACTGTGAACGAGAAATTCAGACTTCATGAATTTGAGCAGTATTTTCTCATAGTTCCTGACAGCGAAATGCTGTATATACTGCCGAAAAAAGGTTTCAGTGACAGCGAACTGGAAATTGTCAGAGGAATCAAAAATGAAGCGTAGATCGCTTATCCCTGCTTATGCATTTATCATGCTCTCCTCCTGTTCGGGAGCGGAACATATAAAGCCGTCAGGTGAAATATAAGCAGAACTTGAAAAGAAGTACAGAGAAAAGCAGTAATGAAACTGTAATCACAGAGAATTTTAAAACAGAAAAATAAGGCAAAACATTTGCCTGTACTCTTTAGGAGGAAAAAATGTTATATAACGACAATTCCAAGGTAATAAATTCCGAGCTTGTTGACGAGATGCAGAACTCGATGCTCAACTATGCTATGTCGGTAATTGTTTCCCGTGCGCTCCCTGATGTCAGGGACGGCCTGAAGCCTGTACACAGACGTATACTGTACACGCTCCATGAAAACGGTCTTACTCCTGATAAGGCTTACCGTAAATGTGCCGATACAGTCGGTGCTGTACTCGGACGTTATCATCCACACGGCGATGCTTCGGTATACGATGCACTCGTAAGACTTGCACAGGACTTCTCAATGCGCTATAAGCTCGTTGACGGTCACGGAAACTTCGGTTCTATCGACGGCGACCCGCCTGCTGCTTACCGTTATACCGAGGCTAAAATGGCTAAGCTGACGCTTGATATGCTCACTGATATCAACAAGGACACCGTTGACTTTACGTCAAACTACGATGACCGTCTGAAAGAACCTGTTGTACTGCCTTCAAGATTCCCGAATCTTCTGGTAAACGGCTCTGTCGGCATCGCTGTTGGTATGGCGACCAATATCCCTCCCCATAATATGGGCGAGGTAGTTGACGCACTGAAACTCCTTATCGAAGACCCTGACTGTACACTTGAACAGCTCATGGAATACATAAAAGGCCCTGACTTCCCAACAGGCGGAATAATCATGGGCAGAGCAGGCATCCGTGCCGCTTATGCAACAGGCAGAGGAAAGATAATCCTCAGAAGCCGCACCCATTTCGAGGAGATAAAGGGAAGAAACTGCATCATCATCGACGAGATACCTTTCATGCTCCGTAAGGAGAGACTGCTCAAGAGCATCAACCAGCTCGCTAAGGATAAGCGCATTGAAGGTCTTTATGACCTCCGTGACGAATCCGACAAGGAAGGTATGCGTGTAGTTATCGAGCTGAAAAAGGATGCAATGCCTGAGATAGTGCTGAACAAGCTGTTCGCACTCACTCAGCTTCAGGATTCTATCGGAATCATCATGCTTGCCCTTGTAAACGGCGAGCCTAAGATACTTACACTGAAGCAGATGCTCCAGCATTACCTCGATTTTCAGGTGGATGTTATCCAGAGAAGAACACGCTTCGACCTGAAAAAAGCCCTCGAAAGAGCCCATATCTTACAGGGCTTCGTGCTTGCGGCTGACTATATCGACGAGGTCATCGCCATCATCCGTTCAAGTGCGACCGTTCAGGAAGCTAAGGAGCGAATGATAGAGCGCTTCAAGGATGTGGATATGTCCGCACTCCTCGACAGGGCGCAGTATGACCTGTCAGGTCTCCATATTGAGGATCAGCAGGGACTTTCTGAGGAACAGGCTGAGGCTATCGTCCAGATGCGTCTCGGACAGCTCACAGGTCTGGAAAGACAGAAGATAACCGACGAACTGTACGGTCTCCTCACAAAGATATCCGACTTTGAGGACATCCTTGCAGACGTTAACCGTGTATATCAGATAATCATTGAAGATCTGGACAAGATACGCAAGAAGTTCAGCGATGACCGCCGTACAAGCATCGAGAATGTCAGCGGTGAAGTTGATATCGAGGATCTCATCCCGCAGGAGGAATGTGTTGTTACTCTCACAAACAACGGCTATATCAAGCGTATGCCGCTGACCGAGTACAAGACACAGCACCGTGGCGGCCGTGGAATCACAGGCATGAAACAGCGTGAGGAGGACTTCGTGGAGGAAATGTTCATCTGCGGAAGCCATGACAATATCCTGTTCATATCCAATCAGGGAATCATGTACAAGCTGAAATGCTATGAGATACCCGACGGTTCAAAGGCTTCAAGAGGCTTCAATCTCATCAATCTCCTGCCGCTCAATGACGGCGAGAAGATAGCCGCAATGATAAAGACCACCGATTTCAGCGAGGACAAGTTCATCACTATCGTTACCAAAAACGGCAAGATCAAGCGTTCAAACCTGTCTCTTTACAAGAATGTCCGCAAGAACGGACTTATCGCCATCGGACTTGACGAGGGCGACGAGATCGCAGGTGTACGCATGACTGACGGAAATGCTCAGATATTTGTAGCTACAAGAAACGGTATGGCTATCCGTATCGAGGAGAGCAAGGGACGCTCAATGTCACGTTCTGCTCACGGTGTCCGTGCTATCAAGCTCCGTGACGGCGACTATGTTGTCGGAATGGCAAGAGTCCGTGAGGGCGCAACTCTCCTGACTGTCACCGAAAACGGCTACGGCAAGCGTACCAAGATAGAAGATTATACTATCCAGTACAGAGGCGGTTACGGTAAGATCAACTACAAGGTCGATGATATCAGAGGCCATGTATGCGGTATCAAGATAATCGACGAGGACGAGGATATAATCCTTGTATCCAGCGACGGTATAATCATCCGTATCCTTGCAAGCGATATCCGTGTTATGGGACGTATCGCAAAGGGCGTTCGTGTAATGCGTGTAAACGAGGGCGCTCAGGTAGTGGCATTCACACGTGCAGAGCATGACGACAATGCCGAGACCGAAAAGGTGGAACAGCTCACCGAGGAGCAGGCTCAGCAGGCAGAAGCCGAGGCTAAGCTGGAGGAAGAAAACGAAATAGTCATCGAAGCCGATGAAGATGAGACTGACGATGAGGAATAAGCGCATTTGAGATATTTATTTATATTTTTTCTGCTGATATTCGTGATATATGCGCTCCTGGAAAACCGATACATACTCACCGTAAGGCACGAAAAAATGGGTGACGGCATACGGATAGCGCATATCTCCGATCTTCACAAGCGCCGTTTCGGCAGGGACAATGTACGGCTCTGTCAGGCGGTGAAGCGTGAAAATCCCGATATCATTTTCATCACGGGCGATCTTATTTCGAGAACTGAGAAAAATTTCACCATCGCAGGGAATACAGTGCGTCAGCTTGCGGAAATTGCGCCTGTCTGCATGATATTCGGCAACCATGAGCAGGATCTTTCACCTGAACTGAAAGCCGAATTTGTGAGCGTTGTCAGCAAAAACGGAGCTGATGTTCTGCGAAATGAGAGCAGGATAGCCGATATAAAAGGGCGCAGACTGAAAATTTTCGGACTTGAAGAAAGCTATGATGTGTACAAGGTCAACGGCGGTTACCGTGATCTGAAAGTCCTTGAAAAAGCCGATATCACCGAACTTGTGGGCGATTGCCCCGACGGTGAGGTGCTTCTTATGGCACATAATCCGTTTTTCGGCGAGGCATATTCACAGTGGGGAGCGAAGTATACGTTCAGCGGTCATGTTCATGGCGGAATAGTGCGTATTTTCGGCATTGGTCTGCTTTCCCCCGAAAGAAAGCCCTTTCCGAAGGTGTCGAAAGGCATTTACAGCTATGGAAACAGCAAGCTCCTTGTATCCGCAGGACTTGGCAAGAAAAGGCTGTTCAACCCGTCGGAGATAGTTATTTATGATATTTAAGGCAACACTGCACAAAGCCCACCTAACGGCTTTGCACTGAATCTGCTTGCATATTTTCAGCACAGGCTTTGTGTGGTGCTTCCTTAATTCAGAATTGCAAATGTGATAAGCAGGATTCCTCCCACCCATGAGAGATCATGGTCAAGGGAGGATATCTTTTTGCCTGCGATTCCGCCGAGCCATATCGCCGCCGAGCCACAGAGAAAAGTCAGCAGAGATGCTGCTGGCGGTGATATATCGCTGTATCCGCAGCTAAGTCCCATCGCCGCAGAATCCATAGAGCTTGCAAGAGCAAGAGCGGCGGCTTCACCTGCGGAAAGCACCTTTGAATGGTCGATATCAGCGGCGGTGTCATCGAGATACAGTTTCAGCGCAAGAGGACTTTTTCCCAGTTTCATGGACATTTCTCCCCTTTCGGTGATCTTTCTGACGAGAGTTCGGGCAATGCTTTTGGCTATGGTAATAATGCCGATGAGGATAATTACTGCACTTCCGCAGATATGAAAAATGTCAGGCGGTATGTAATTCCCCGAAATGTCCGAGATAAACAGTGATATTCCGAGAACAGCGGCGCATACAAGATTTATCACCGCCGAGGAAAGAAGCGGTATCTTTATTCCGCTGTTGCAGTAAGCCGCCGCCGCAAGACAGGTATCGAAGCTGACGATAACAGCAAGGAAAAATTCGTCACACATGGCTTTCACCTCCGCCGTATTATATTCCATCGGTTGTGAAAATGTTACGGACTTTGCGAAATTATCAGAAATAGCTTGCAATTGACGGAGATTCGTGATATAATATACCGTGCAGATACAATTCTTTTGATCTTGGAGGAAAAAATGAAAAAGACAGCGTCATTGATAATGGCTTCAGCATTGATAATATGCTCATTTGCTTCATGCACCGACAACAGCAAGGCTATCATAGGCAAATGGGAAATGAAGGAACTCAGCGATACCGACATCAAGGTAGGCGGACTTGAATTCAAGGAAAACGGCAAAGGCTCTATGTATATGGACACAACGAACATCCTTCACGCTGATGGTAAGTCGCTTGTTGTAGGTTCAGGCGAGCAGGCAGTCAAGTTCGAGGAAGACCTGATAGAATATGACGGAAAGAACTTTAATATCAACTTGCAGGGACAGGATATCCTCTCACTTGAAAAAGTAAGCGGAGGAGAAAGCACTGACAGCTATGACGGAGAATATAAGCTGAAAAGCGGTGTAATGCATGATTCTATCGTAGGCAATATAACAAAGAATGCAGACGATACAGTTAACGGCGATGTTTCTCTTTTCATCAGCTTTGACGGTTCATCCAGCGAAGTAACATTTGTTGATATATTTGATTATAAGGTGAACAAGAATAAGCTGGAGCTTTCAGGATATGCTTCATTCATCGGTGACAGCGCAGACGGAAAGCCTGTAAGTGCTGATGTCGAGATAAAAGATGATGTTATGACAATAACAAGCAGTGAAAATGAAAAGGAAGAACTTGTAAAGGTCAAGTAAGCACAAGGGAGAGCGTTATGCTCTCCCTTTTTTGTGGTGATCTCAATATTCAAATCAATTTTCAAAGTAATTTGCCGAATGTAAGAAATTGTAGGGGCTGCCTTTGGCAGTCCTCAGTCTGTCGAAAAACTAATTTGGGGACGTCGAGGACGCCGTCCCCTACAAAACTTTTCACGAATAATAGACAAATTGTAGGGGCTGGCGTCCTCGACAGCCCATTGATTTACAACGAAATATGATTTTTTGACAAGCTGAGGACGGCCAATGGCCGTCCCTACAATCAGTTCATTGCATTTATATGTTCGGGCG
>JAEDMD010000108.1 GCA_016303195.1 Oscillospiraceae bacterium
CTTTCACATTCTCCCGGATGATATCGTGCTGTATCGCGTGAGCTCCACGCTTCCCAGACTGCGGCAGTATAGCCCTCGTGCTTGAGAGCCATACCGACATTTACCCAGTCTTGATAACTGCAATCGGAAGGATTTATATATTCGATTACTTCGGCAAGGTTGATTTCGTTGTTCATGTGTTATCTCCAGGTGTATAAGTTGATGGCTTTATATAGCTTGGAACATTCCAGTTATTAGCCGCTATGCGATTGATTAAGTTTTTAGCATCATTAAACTGCCATGTTCCGACATGTTTGAAACCTCTGCTTTCAAGAAAACGGATCTGTTTCGGCGTCGTAAGTCCTGCAAATCTGCGCTTGTCAAGTCGGTCAAGCAGTTTTGCTGCCTTTCCTGCGTTGTCGATTTCATCGGGAAATATACCGAGTTTTTCAAGTGCTGATAATTGCTTTGCTGACGGTGGAGACATCTCCCATCCGAAAGCCGGAACATATGACGATAAATCTTCAGCTTGTATCGACATCTCAAACTGTAGAGGATCTACAAGTTTACGCTTACGCTTTTTCATTTCGGAAAGTTCTCTTGCCAGTGCCTCTTCACGCTGTGTCACGACATCCTCGCTTGCCTTTTCAGCCGCTTCTTCGATGTCAACCGGGCAACCTGCCTGTTCGGTCAGATTTTCAGTCATTTTATCCGCAACTTCGGGATTTTCGCAAATCAGATGAGCAGGACGGCAAAGTTCGTGCCGTTCAGTGTGCCACAAAAAGTCAAGCAACAACAGATGATCCTTACCGGGATATAGTCTTGTGCCTCTACCGACCATCTGACAGTATAATCCGCGTACTTTTGTAGGACGCAGAACTATAACACAGTCAACGCTCGGGCAATCCCATCCTTCTGTAAGGAGCATAGAATTACACAGGACATTGTATTTACCATTTTCAAATGCTCTGAGCACCTGTTCTCTGTCGTCGCTGTTTCCGTTAACTTCAGCAGCACTGAATCCTTTACTGTTCAGTATGTCGCGGAATTTTTGAGAAGTTTTGATTAATGGCAGAAATACAACAGTTTTTCTGCCTTTGCAATATGTCATCATTTCATCCGCAATGGCTTCGAGGTACGGATCAAGAGCGGTGTCTATATCACTTGCTTTGAAATCACCTGCCTGAGTTGATACTCCCGACAAGTCAAGCTGTAACGGTATTGTAACCGCTTTTATCGGTGACAGATATCCTTCTTTGATAGCTTTAGGCAAGGTATATTCGTATGCAAGACTATCAAATACCTGTCCGAGATTTTTCATATCGCCTCTATCGGGTGTAGCTGTTACACCGAGTACGCAAGCATTCTCAAAGTGATTCAGAATTTTTTGGTAACTGTCAGAGATACAGTGATGAGCTTCATCTATTATGATTTTATCGAAATAGTCGCACGGAAATTGAGCAAGACGCTTTTCACGCATAAGGCTTTGTACACTTCCTACTACTATTCGATACCATGAGCCGAGACAGCTTTCGTCTGCCTTTTCAACGGCGCAGCCCAGTCCCGTTGCTTTAAGTATTTTATCGGCGGCCTGTGATAATAGCTCTCCCCTGTGAGCAAGTATCAAAGCTCGGTCGCCCTGCCGTACACATTCTTCGGCAATTTTCGCAAAGACAATGGTTTTTCCTGTACCTGTCGGCAATACAAGCAGGGTTTTTTTGTTACCCTGCTCCCATTGCTCGAAAACTGCTGTCTTTGCCTCCTGCTGGTAAGGTCTTAATTCCATTATCAGAACTTACCGGGTGTATACATTCCTGACGGTGCAGGAGCTGTATTTACCGTATTTGTCGATGCAGGGGCATCTTCGGGGTCGTAGAATTTCTTAATTTCGTTTGACTGCATTTCTTCTCCGGTGTTTTTATTTTTCCAGGTACGCACTGCAATCTTGCAGCGACCTTTAGCACCGATTATGTTATTCCAGTTCATGCGGAGCTTTTCACCGTGCTTTTTCTGACCTATGCCGATAAAAAATGCGGACAATAATCCTTCGCACTTGCTATGTAAAAACAAGTTGTGCTTAATCGTGGTTGAGCCTTCGGGACTGTCGATCCTAATAGAGATAATCGCTTTGTTACACGGGGGTAATTTATCGCTTCCCTCGTGTCTCGCTCTTTCAAATCCGGTTACCGTGAAATCGTAATCGCCTTCAACTAAAAGTATAAAATCACTTTCTCTTTCGATTTCATCATCCCAGCTCAGCTCTCTGTCAAGATATTCTGCCATAATATTTTTTCCTCACTTTCTTAATCAAAACGGATAAGATTCATATACCGTGTTATTTATCATTTCTTTAACCTGCGGCCATGCTCCGATAAGTACTCCGTTTACAAAATCTTCCGGATAGTCCTTTATAGGCATATCGGCAGGGAAATATCCCTTATCTGCAACGGCATATCGAACTTGCATTTCATTAATTCCACTCGCTGACATAAGGTCGCTAAGTGCTTTCGGAATACCGTTGCTTTCGTTTGTAGAAGAAGTGGACTTATTTCCTTCCGGTGTAGCAGGTACGGTAGTTTCCGACACGACAGGATTTGGAGCAGTGTCAATATGGGGCTGTACAACATTCGTATTCACGCCTTCAATGATATGCCTTATCTGCTCGTAGTCCATTGGGATTTCTTCGGGCAGTCCGTAACGGTTCTTAGCGTCCCAGCACGGATGATGAGATGTATACATTATCCTTCTTCCGCCCTGTGCCTTGTGCTTTTTACCGTCCTTATCTACCGCAACAGAGAGAGTTTTATAATTCGCAAAAAGCACCATATCAGCCCATTCTTTTACAAGCGGTGCGATGAGATTGGTGGTCTTTTTGCCGAGCTTCAGTTCCCACCTGTCATAACTTCCGAGCTCGTCCGGTTGCTCGAATTTTCTGATTATCGCATGTGCTGTCAGTACGACATTGATACCGGCTGCGATTACCTCTTCCAGAGAGTTCAAAAATCTACCGAACTCTTCTTTTTCGTAGACATAGCCGTTTCCATAACCGAAATCCTCTATGCCCTTTTTATCGTGACTGTCGCATACTGACTTGATACAAAGCTGTTCTGCCCAGTCGACAGTATCGATTATAAGCGTTTTACAAGGGCTTTTATGCATGACGTAATCAATCTGACTTGTAAGCATAGCCCACGATGTAGGTCTGTCCATGCGAGCAACATCAAGCTCTTTCGTACTGCCTTCTGTGTCAATAAATAAAGGGTCGGGGAAATGTGCTGCAAAGGTTGATTTCCCGATGCCCTCAGGACCGTAAATGACGACCTTTTTCGCAGATTGGATTTTTCCTCTTGTGATGTTCATTAAAATGTACCTGCCTTCCATGTAGTTTTTGTTTTTGATTCAGGCTCCCGGCTGTAACCATCTTCAATGATGATACTGCATTCATCGCCTGTGCTGACTCTTGTTGCTATAGCCTGTAAGCCTTCTTTCTCGAGCCATTCGCCGAACTCTTTCAGTGTGTCGTTGTCCATCTGCTCAAGTTTATCGAGAAGAACAAATCCACAATTAGGATTCAATTTGCGGACTATAGCGGTAGATACTTTAAGCTGCTCGGCGCCGCTCATATTATCCCACTTATATCCGTTGTATGTAAGCTCGCCATCTTCAACGGAGAGACCTTCAAGTGGCAGATCGGCACCTTTAAGCAAGTCGGTTTTCGCTTTGCGTATTTCTTCAATCTGATTAGTCAACTCGTCATACTGCTGTTTATATCCTTCAGCATCAATTTCCGCTTTTTCACGGTCGAGATTGGCTCTTATTTTTATATTGATGTTCTCAATATCGGCAATGTTGCCTTCAAGCTCCGCTGTGCTTTCATCGTGGAGATCTTCTGCTGATTTTTCTGCAATGTCAAGGTCACGCTTCAATTCTTCGAGCCTGTTTTTCATAGCTTCAATTTCTTCAAGGCTCTTGTTGTATGCAGCTTTGATATGAGCGAGGTTTTCTCTTTTGCGCTGATTTTCGCCGTTTCGTGCAAGTATTTCCTGCTGTTTATGTATAAGCTCAGCAGCAGATATGGGCTCTTTCGGTACATTTTCGTACAGCGGCATTTCTCTGGCATATTTTGCTTTCTGATCTGCAATCTGACCGATAGCGTGACGCTGGTTATATAGCCGCTGTTCATTAGTTTCAAGCTCGTAAAGAGTATCACCTACACCGATTATTTTCAGCAGCGTATTTGCTTTTTCTTTATCACTCTGCTGCATAAATTTCGGTAGATTTAGAGCAAGCTGTTCGACAAATTCGTTTAAGAGCTGCTGTCCGCCCTTGTTGCCGCTTGGGTCTATTACTTTGAGTGAGCTGTTATTGCCTTTTCGTTCAACGACCAGGCCATTTGAAAGGGCAATGTGAAGGATGGGCGGAATTACCGAGCCTTCACGGCAAGGCTGTGAGGGGCGGAATTTATCACCGCCGAGCGCCCATGCAATAGCATCAAGCACAGAAGTTTTGCCTTGCCCGTTATTGCCGCCGATTATTGTTAGACCGTTTTCTGTAGGCGAAAGCTTCACCGCTTTTATGCGCTTGACATTTTCGATTTCAAGCTGATTGATTTTAACCATTTGATTATGACCTCCTATATTTCTGATACTATTTTTCTGCACTCATCGAGCAACCGAGAAAACGCTGCTTTCAGCTTTTCTTTATTTTCATTCTTGCCGATGAGCTCAACTGCCTCATTCATCTGCCGCTGTATTTCGGAAAAATAATGCTTTATCACTGCTGTTTCATCACCTTTTGGTGATGTGTATGCAATCGATTGCACTTTTTCCTTTTCAGCTGAAAGTTTTGATTCATACTCAGCCTTTGCCGCTGCTTCGGCTTCTGCTCTGATTTTTGCAATCTGTTCATTTGACGGCTCTGCTACCGCAACCTCGATAGGACGGTTTTCAAGGTCGATTATCTCTTGTGGTTTTTCTGTTCCGCCATTTGATACCCAGTTATTTTTATAACCTCTGCATTGTACGATCTTATAATCGTTGCTAACTTCAATAGTATAATACGGTTTATCCGGTTCTGATTTTTTTCGTAGGAACATTATCGTTAGTTTACCGCTCGCATGACGGTCAACATATCCGCCGACGCAATGCGATAGAGCCTGTCCTTCAGCGACGATTTCTTCAATTGTTGTTGGTTGTCTGATGATGTATTCCCCGAAAGTAAACTCCAGTTTTTTCCGCTTTTTATACTGTTCATCAAACTTTTTTCGTTTTTCTTCTTGCTCCTTTGCTTTTATCGTTTTTTCAATGGTTTGCCGTATTTCTTCTACTCTATCGTGCATTTTACAAAAATCTCGAGGGAATTTAACCTGTTTGTCTCTGGTGTTGTAATTAACGCCATGCGCTGTACGAAGATAATCGACATAGTCGTACAGTTTTATAGAATGTCGCCTGAGATATTTGATGATAGTAATACGGTCTTCGTTAGTATACTCGCAGGCTGTATCGAGACTGCCTATACTATATCCGACGATTTTTTTGTATTCTATCAAATCATTCAGATTCTTTACTTCCGGCAGTTCTTTAATGATGTAGTTATAATCATATAATGAAATTCTGCCGTTACGAACAGCTCTCATTACATCTTTACTGATTCCAAGCATCTTATGTGGTTCTGTCTGTGTCCAGTCAACATTGTAGCTTCGATAGCTTGATTCAATAATTTCCTTCACTACAGTGCATACATTGCCACCACTTTTCAACAGCCTTTCTGCGCCGTGATGTTTCTGATAGAATTTCAGGTATGAAATTATAGATTTTCCTGGATAAATGTCTAACGCACTATGCTTCATGCAAGTGTTGTTTATGTTCTGCATATTAAGAATGACATCGTATCCGCATCTATAACCGTTATCAAAATTCGGCTCTGTTAGTTTTGTCCTCGGGATCCATCCAGAGTAATGATGTTTCACATAGTAATAAAAACGATTTTTTACATTTTCTTCCCGTGACCAGTAATAATCTTTACCATAGCGAACAGCCGATTTTTCTGTAAAAATGTATCTCTGCACTTCGTCAAGGTTTATTTTCGGTGACATATCTCCGTGAAAGAAAAATAATCTTGCCCTTACGCAGCTTATATACAAATAATCAGTTTCAGGATTATTCAGGAATATAATGATATTTTTGCTGTCTTCAACTACGCTGCCATTGTAACTGTGATAGTTAATGATTAATGTTGCTGATTCTCCGCACAATGGACATCTGACCTGCTTACGGTGCTTTTCGGTGAATGTGTAATCAATTTCATTTTCACAGTGTGTACAATACGCCATACATCGATGATTGTCATAAATCATGAACGGCTTTAAAGTTGCACGAATAGTGCGTTTGTCGTCATCGGTTAGCTCGGGAAAGCTCTTCATCAGCTCCATAGCTTTTTCTTTTTTCACAGTCTGCGCCCCCTCAGAAGTCAAGAAGGCTATCAAGATCAAGGCTCAGTTTGTGTTCTTCTGAAGCCGGCTCGTTATTGCTGAACCCATCATCGCCGAGATCGAGTGTCATAGTGCATTTGATGTCAGCACCGGGAAAGTAAAACGCTACAGCACGGCGGTAGCAGTCAAGGTCTGATATGTGATTTCCAGCCCCCTTAATGCACTGTTTGAGGC
>JAEDMD010000109.1 GCA_016303195.1 Oscillospiraceae bacterium
CCCTACAAATTGATATCAATAATCTCCAAAATTGATTTGCGTTGGCATTATTATTTCATGTTGCCCTGAACTAATTAAAAAAGTAGTGACAAATCATATATTATATGTTATAATATAAGTGTATACGCAGAAGGCGCATACTATCTCATTTTGTAAAGGACGTGACGGATTATGTCCCGTAATTATGATGTTATCATCGCAGGCTGTGGAGCAGCAGGTCTCTATGCAGCTATCAATCTTCCATCCGAACTGAGTATTCTCATCATCTGCAAGCGTGATCTGAAACTCTGCAACTCCTCTCTCGCACAGGGCGGTATCGCAGGTGTTTACAAGTCACCGACAGATAATATACAGTATCACCAGAATGACACCCTCATCGCAGGCAGTTTCAAGAACAACGTTGACGCTGTTCATACTCTTGTAAGTGAAGCCGCTCAGGATATAGAGCATATCATTGAGCTTGGCGTTGATTTCGACAAGAACCCCGACGGCACTTATCACCGTACTCTCGAAGGGGGCCACGGCCATCACCGTATCTTCCACCATGCCGATTCAACAGGCGCTGAGATCGCAGGCAAGCTCCTCGAAAATGTAAAACAGCTTCCCAATGTGGAGATAATGGAAAATACTCTTATGTGCGGTGCAAAGCAGACCTCTACGGGCTATTCCGCTTTCCTCAAGCTGGAGGATGACACCTACGAGACTGTAAACAGCCACTTCATGATACTCGCAACAGGCGGTATCGGCCGTGTTTACCAGTTCACCACAAACTCCGCTATCGCAACAGGCGACGGTATCACCTTTGCTTATGAGATGGGCGCTAAGATAAAGAATCTCAGCTATGTTCAGTTCCATCCGACAGCTTTCAACAACCGTGCCACCCGTGAATGCTTCCTTATTTCCGAAGCTGTGCGTGGTGAGGGCGCATACCTCCTCAACTGCAACAAGGAGCGCTTCATGCATAATTATGACGAGCGCCTTGAACTTGCTCCGAGAGATGTAGTTTCCCATGCTATCGTTCTTGAATCCAGAAAAACAGGCTCTACCGATTTCTACCTCGATATCAGCTACAAGGACAGCGAATTCCTGAAAAAGCGTTTCCCCATGATATACAAGAATCTGCTCGAACAGGGCTATGATATGACAAAAGAACCTGTTCCGATATATCCATGCCAGCACTATCTCATGGGCGGTATCGACGTTGACAAGAATTCCGAGACAAGCCTTAAAAATCTCTTTGCCTGCGGTGAATGCTCTCACACAGGCGTTCACGGAAGCAACCGTCTCGCCAGCAATTCCCTCCTTGAAGCGCTGGTATTCTCCCGCCATGCCGCAAACTGCATAGCTTCAAGAATAGGCGATGCCCCGAAGGATTTCGAGGAAGCTGAGTTCACTGAAAATGCAGGCCATGACCGCATACCAAAGGGTGTTCGTACCGAAACAAGAAAGATAATGCAGGAAAGCTATTTCGTTATCCCCGACAAGAAGGCAGCCGCAGAAGGCTACAAGCGCATAGGCGAGATACGTGATATGCTCCTCACAGGCAAGTATTTCGTGGATGCTGATTATGTTCTTGCGAAGTCTATCGTTACTGTTGCATATATCATCTTAGGAGAAGTTATTCAGTAACAATCTTGCATCAGTGTAGAGGAGGATATTATGAAAAAACTTATATCAAAAGTTATTTCTTGTTCTATTGTTCTTTCGGCATCTGTCTCACTTCTTGCGGCAGCAGCTACACCTACAGTTTTTGCCGACAGCGAAAGCGGAAAATGCGGGGATAACCTTACTTGGTTATATGATTTTGACACATATACCCTCACTATTACCGGAACAGGTAAAATGTATGATTATTCGGTAACAACAGATATGTTTCAAAATGAGCTTACGACCGCTCCGTGGGGAAATATCTCATTTATAACAGATGTTGTTATTGATGAGGGAATCACATATATTGGAGAGTATGCTTTTGTTTCGTGTGATTATCTGAAAAATGTTTCGCTTCCGTCATCACTCACAGAGATAGGCAATTACGCTTTTATAAGAAGCTGTCGTCTTGAAAATATCAATTTGCCGTATGGCCTTAAAAAAATAGGCAACAGTGCGCTTATGAGTACGGCAATAACAGAGCTGACAGTGCCTGAAACAGTAAATGAAATAGGTTATGAAGCTTTTGGATATGTTCCCGGACTATGGTCGGGAGAAAGTTCAAGAAGATATCCCAATTTCACACTATATGGCAAGAAAGGGTCATACGTTGAAGAATATGCAAAGAACCCGGTTTCAGCTTTTGTACTTGAACCGCTGACATTCGTTGATATATCTGAAAAGCCAAAAGAGTTAAATATCGGTGATGTACATAGGGACGGCATTATTGACGCTAAAGACGCAACCCTTATTCTTTCGTATTATGCCTATACATCGACTGGTGGAAAACTAAGCTTTGATGAATATGCCAAACTCCAGAGCTGAAAAATGTCCGTTTCCCTTATTTAGAGTTGTATGAATAAATGTAAGGCAACACCGCACAGAGCTTGTGCTGAAGATGCGCAGACAGATTTTTTGTCAGATTGTATAGAAATTCCGCAGGCATACTTACGTATGTCAAGGAATTACTGTGCAAGATGACGGAAAATATGCAAGCAGATTCAGTGCAAAGCCGTAAGGTGGGCTTTGTGCGGTGTTGCCGTAAGGAAATAAGTACTATGCATTGCGGAAAGGAGAGGAAAGAAAATGTCAGAAGAAATTATTGCAAGGATAAAGCAGAAACTCGCTGAGATCGAAGAAAAAGAAAACATCAGGATAATCCACTGTGTTGAATCGGGAAGCCGTGCGTGGGGATTTGCTTCCCCCGACAGCGACTACGATGTCAGATTCGTCTACGTCAGGAACATCCGTGATTACCTTAAACTTGAAAAGTCAAGGGACGTTATCGAATGGGAACTCAATGACGTTTACGACATCAGCGGATGGGATATCAGAAAGACTTTTGAACTTCTTCATAAGTCCAATCCTACGCTGTTTGAGTGGAACAATTCTCCCCTCGTCTACAAGACAACTCCCGAATGGGAACAGATACGCAGTATCATAACCGATTGTTTCATGTCAAAAACAGGGATATACCACTATCTCAGCACCGCAAAGCACAACTATAAAGCCTATTTCACCGAGGACGAGGTGAAGCTGAAAAAATACTTCTATGTACTGCGCCCCATCCTCGCCGCAAAATGGATAATCAGCCACGGCACACCGCCGCCGATGCTGTTTTCAGAACTTATGGATGCAGAACTCGATGAGGCGGTAAGACCCGATGTTGAAAAACTTCTGGATATGAAAATGAATACTTCCGAAATAGGCAAGGGAAAGCGTATCAAGAACCTTGACAGATATATTTCCACGGAAATGGCTGACATACAGATACGCACAGACAGCCTTGCCGCTGAAAAGCCTGTACCGTGGGAGGAACTGGACGATATACTGTTCAGTCTGCTTGGAGTATAAGGAGGACGTTATGAAGATACCAAAGATCATCGCCTGCATTGCCGCATTGTCGTTATTCCCTGTATCTTCGGCATTTGCGGCTCCTTCCTCTATTGTTGGAGATGTAAACATGGACGGAACTGTCAATATCAGCGACGGTGTCGTGCTTGCACGTTATCTCCACGGAAATATCTCTTTCACCCGTGACCAGTTCGAGCTTGCCGATGTCAACAAGGACGATTCTGCGGATTCCCTTGACCTTGCCCAGCTTAAATACATCATCACCGCCAATTCGGGAAGGATGCCTGTCGGTACATGGGTCATACCCGGCACTGCTGAAGACTACTTCTATTTTGACGGAAACGGAAATGTAACTGTTACCCATACATATGACACACCTATAACCAATGCCCCCGCAGGCACAGTTACGGAAAACACCATCACATTTGAAGACGGCAAGCTGATAATGACAGACGAAAACCAAAATACCGAATGTACTATCTCGTGGGTAAACAGCAGCCGTTTTGACATCACCTATAAAAACGGGATCAGATTGCCTGTAATTTACTACGGCAGTGAACCGCTCGTGTACGATCAGCTCCTGAACGGTATGTGGATATCCGACAGCGGACGCAGTTACGGTATCACAGGCGTTTACGGATACTATTTTGAGGCAGGAGGAGATAATGGTATCAAGTTTAATTACAAAAAAGACTTCAACAGACTCACTTTCCATTTTGACAATGGCGATGGAGATGCAAATGCATTTATTACTGCTGTTGATTCAATGCATATAGACCTCACATGGGATGACGGCAGAGTGGAAAGGCTCACAAAGCAAAATATAGAAACGATAGACGGTGTTACCTACGTCAACGGCATACTCATCGCAAACAAGACCTATGACCTGCCGTCAACCTATGCCCCTAACGGCATCCTCCCCGATGCACAGGCGGCTTTCAATGAAATGCAGGCGGCGGCACGAAAGGACGGGCTCAGCCTTACTATCTGTTCGGGATATCGTTCATATACCTATCAGCGTGACCTTTACAATTCCTACGTTAACCGTGACGGAAAGGCGAAGGCTGATACATACTCCGCAAGACCCGGACATTCCGAGCATCAGACAGGTCTTGCAATGGACATAAACATGGCAGGGGATGCTTTCAACAATACTCCCGAAGCTAAATGGTTAGCCGCTCACTGCGCTGAATACGGATTCATTATCCGCTATCCGCAGGGAAAGCAGGACATCACAGGCTACAAATACGAATCATGGCACGTTCGCTATCTCGGAAAGGAGCTTGCAAGGGAAGTTACCGATTCAGGGCTTACTCTGGAGGAATTCCTCTGCATTGATTCCGCTTATAAATACTGATACGAAAGGAAAATTAATTATGAAGCTCTTACAGTGCTATATTGATAATATCATCACAACTGCGCTGATGGAAGATATAAACTATGTTGACGCTGCTGCGGATAATCTCATTCCGCCCGAACACAGAAGTTCCGCTTATTATGTCGCAAAGGACACAGGTGTTGTCTGCGGTATCGAAGTGGCTAAGAGAGTGTTCGACCTTGCAGGCGGCAACGTTGATTTCAAGATACTCCTCGGCGACGGAACAAAGGTAAACAAGGGCGATATCATCGCTGAAATGGAGGGAAGCACTCTCACTCTCCTCAAAGGCGAAAGAACCGCTCTGAACATCTTACAGCATATGTCAGGTGTTGCGACTGCAACAAATAAATGCGTTGAACTGGTAAAGGGCACAAATGCCTCCGTTACCGATACAAGAAAAACTCTCCCCGGACTTCGTGCATTGCAGAAATATGCAGTCACAGTAGGCGGAGGAAAGAATCACCGCTTCAACCTGTCTGATGCGGCAATGCTCAAGGATAACCACATCGACGCATACGGCAGTATAACAGCCGCAGTTGCCGCTCTCCGTGAAAAGATAGGCCATACCGTAAAGATAGAAGTCGAAGTCCGCACTCTTGACGAGCTTCAGGAAGCCCTTGACAGCAAGGTCGAGATAATCATGCTTGACAACATGAACTGCGACGAGATGAGAGAAGCCGTTGAAATCGCCGATGGCCGTGCGCTCCTCGAAGCATCGGGAAATATCACCTCCGAGAATATCCGTGCCGTTGCTGAAACAGGTGTTGATATCATCTCTCTCGGCGCACTTACTCACAGCGTAAAATGCTTTGATATTTCCATGAAAATAAAAAAATAACAACAGGAGTTCTTGATAATGAGTGACACAACACCCAAGAAAAAACGCATTCTCCCGAAGATACTGCTTGTCATTCTGCTGATAATATGCTGTCTTGCAGGCTTCATCTTCTTCAACGCTTCAAAGAACATGAAGCAGATGAAAAAGACCGTAGATTCGGGCATGGAAGTTATCTCATCCTATGCTGATGTAAAACCTGTTGACGCAGGCGAATACAGTCAGATAAAGATGAAAGGCATCATGAAATTCAACGTTTCCCAGTACGATGTTGAAAACTTGGGAAATCTCTCCGTAATGACCGTGAATATGGGATTCATGCAGATGGTCTCCTATGTCATCACTCCCTTTGACAAGAATATGCCCCTGCTTTCGATGGATTTCATGTACATCCTCGGCAACAGAAAGGCATATGCGGAATTCTATGATCTTGTCAGCGACAAGGATTCAGAGGAGTATAAAGCAGTTCTGGAAAAGATAAAGGCATTTGAAAACAAGTACAGCGATCTTGCAGACCTTGAAACATCACCTGCATGGTATGACGATCTTATGACGACCGCACTCCACAAGTCAGGCAAGGCAAGCGATGACAGCAGGATAGACGAAATGTTCAACGATGCCATAAGATGCTACATGGAAACTGCAAATTCTCTCGAAACCATGTCCGACGGGGAAAAGACCGAAAAACTGGAAATAACTCAGAAATACTGCGACGGACTCGTCGAAAAAGGCGGAGTATCCACAGATGTTTTCAAAAAGGAACTCGGCGAAGAAACTACCAAAGACTTCTTCAACAAAGTATTCTTCGGCACTGCCGCCTACAAATAATAATATCCCCGAAACACATAAGGGCGTTACTCTTACAGAAGTTTTTACACGTGATATTGAGGGAAACCCTTTTGAAAAAGGG
>JAEDMD010000110.1 GCA_016303195.1 Oscillospiraceae bacterium
TCCCCCTTGACCCCAGAACGTGCGCCTGCGGCGCTTTTTTATATTTTTAAAAGTATATGCTGTTGCCGTGTGCGTCAACAGGCTTTGACTTGATTTATTATCCGAAATATGGTATAATCAAGAAGTGACATTACGTTATGACTAATCATATCAAAGAAAGGATATAATATGGACATCAATAAAACTCTTGCCGCTGAATTCGGCTTAAAACAGGAACAGGTCGATAATACCGTCGCTCTCATCGACGATGACAAGACCATCCCTTTTATCGCTCGTTACCGTAAGGAGCTTACAGGCTCTCTCGACGATCAGATACTCCGTGAACTCTACGACAGACTCATGTACCTCCGCAACCTCGAAAAGCGCAAGGAGGAAGTTACAAATGCTATCACCGAGCAGGAGAAAATGACTCCTGAGATAGAGGCCGCTATCAGTGCCGCTGTTACTCTCGTTGAAGTTGAAGATATCTATCGCCCGTTCAAGCCCAAGAGACGTACACGTGCAAGCATTGCCCGTGAGAACGGACTTGAACCTCTTGCTCAGCTTATCATCGCTCAGGAAAATTCAACCGATCCCGAAAAGGAAGCTGAGGCATTCATCGACGCTGAAAAGAAAATCACCGACGCTCAGACTGCTATTCAGGGCGCTATGGATATTATCGCTGAGGATATCTCCGACGATGCCGATATCAGAAAGAAACTCCGTACACTCGCAGGCGAAAAGGGCGAAATGGTATCAAAAGCCGCTGACCCTGAAGCTGAAAGCGTTTACACCAACTATTACGAATATGCCGAGCCTATCCCGAAAGTCGCAAATCACCGTGTTCTCGCTATGGACAGAGGCGAAAAGGAAGGCTTCCTGAAAATTTCCGTAACTCTCGACGAAGTTGCCGCTACTGATATCATTTTCGGCAAATATGTCAAGGCTAACAATGCCTGCGGTGAGATCGTAAGAAATGCCGCCGCTGACAGCTATAAGAGACTTATTTTCCCATCCATCGAGCGTGAGATACGTTCGGAAATGAGCGCAAATGCCGCTGAGGAATCCATCAAGGTATTCGCCGCAAATCTCCGCCAGATGCTCCTCCAGCCGCCGCTCAAGAGTTCAGTTATCCTCGGTCTTGACCCCGGTTACGCTCACGGATGTAAGACCGCTGTTATCGACGGAACAGGCAAAGTCCTCGATACCGCTATAATCTATCCCGTAAGAGAATCTGCCTCCGCCGCTAAGGTAGAAGCCGCTAAGCAGAAGGTCAAGGAATTCATTCAGAAATACGGCGTAAATGCCATCGCTATCGGAAACGGTACAGCATCACGTGAGACTGAGAGCTTTGCCGCTGAGATAATCAAGGAAGTTCCGCAGGAAGTCAGCTACATGGTAGTAAGCGAAGCAGGCGCTTCCGTTTACTCAGCTTCAAAGGTTGCCGCTGAGGAATTCCCTGAGTATGACGTTTCCATCCGTGGCGCTATATCCATCGCAAGACGTTTGCAGGACCCTCTTGCTGAGCTTGTAAAGATCGACCCGAAGGCTATCGGTGTAGGTCAGTATCAGCATGATATGCCGCAGGCTCGTATGAGCGAAGCCCTCGGCGGTGTCGTTGAGGACTGCGTTAACTCCGTCGGTGTTGACCTTAATACCGCTTCACATTCTCTGCTTTCATACATTTCGGGCATCAACGCAACTGTTGCAAAAAATATCGTTGCTTACCGTGAGGAAAACGGCAGATTCACCGACCGTAAGGAGCTTATGAAAGTTCCGAAGCTGGGCAAAAAGGCTTTCGAGCAGTGTGCAGGCTTCCTCCGTGTACGTGACGGAAAGAATCCGCTTGATAATACCGCTGTTCACCCCGAAAGCTACAAGGCCGCTGAATCCCTGCTTAGTGAGTGCGGTTTCACTCTCGCCGACATTGCAGGAAACGGCGCTGAAACTATCAATGAGAAGGCTGATTCTCTCGGTATTGAGAATATAAGCAACAGTCTCGGAATCGGTGTGCCTACTCTTACCGATATCATCGCCGAACTTAAAAAGCCCGGCCGTGACCTCCGTGACGAGTTGCCTCCTCCGCTTATGAGAAGCGGTGATATCATGGAGATAAAGGACCTGAAACCCGGTATGGAACTTGTGGGAACTGTCCGCAATATCATTGACTTCGGCTGTTTCGTTGATATCGGAGTTCACGAGGACGGACTTGTACATATCTCGCAGATATGCGGAAGATACATCAAACATCCGCTTGAAGCTGTAAAGGTCGGCGAAGTTGTAAAGGTAAAGGTTCTTGATGTTGATGTCAAGAGAAGCCGTATCTCCCTGACTATGATACTCAACGAGGAAGAAGCAAAGAAGGAAAGAGAGCAGTCTCGCAGAAACAACAATAATAACAGAAACAATGACCGCAGAAAGCGCAATGACCGCAAGCCAAAGGAATTCGATGCTTCACAGATACGCAACAGCAGTTTCCGCATAAAGCAGAAATAATTACAAAACATTGCAGGGGCGCACATCGTGCGCCCGCTAATAAATAAACAAATGGCAGTCTCAAATCGTATTTTGTTTCAAGGACGCCCATTGGGCGTCCCTACATTGATTTCATCGTTAATATAATAATCATGTATTACATATACATCCTGCGCTGTCAGGGAGACAAGCTGTATACAGGCATAACCACCGATGTACAGCGCAGATTTGAAGAACATTCAAAACAGAAAGGCAAGGGAGCGAAATTCACACGCTCTCATAAAGCCGAATCGGTGGAAGCGGTATGGTCAGCCGCAGACCGCAGTCTCGCTTCAAAGCTGGAATACCGCATAAAATCACTTAAAAGAGCGCAGAAGCTGTCACTGATATCGGACAATTCCAACTTTTCCCGATTCTTCGGGGATGAAGCCGAAAAAGATTATAAACGTATTCGTGTATTTTAATGCGAAATTGCGGTGTTCCCTGATTTAAAAGAATATGAATTAAAAATTTAAATCCGTCAGCAAAGCTGACACAATAATTACGAATTCCGCATTCCCAATTTCTAATTGACAAAAGGTGGTGGTATGATGCATAAAAAAGACGTTGACGAGATACTGGAAAGGCTGGAAAACTGCGGATATGAGGCTTATACTGTCGGCGGATGTGTCCGTGATACCATTATGGGACGTTCCGCTCATGATACAGATATCACAACTAATGCCATTCCCGAACAGGTGATAGAGGCTTTCAGCGGTTACAAGGTCATCCCCACAGGTCTGAAACACGGAACTGTGACTATCCTCAAAAACAGCGTCCCCTATGAGATAACCACTTACAGGATAGACGGCGAATACAAGGATTCACGCAGACCCGAAAATGTTGAATTTACCGCAAGCCTCACCGAGGACTTGGCAAGACGTGATTTCACCATGAATGCCATCGCTATGGACAGACACGGCAATATCGCCGACCCTTTCGGAGGAAAGAATGACATTGGAAACGGCATTATCCGATGTGTGGGCGACCCTGAAAAGCGCTTCACCGAGGATGCTCTCCGCATTATGAGAGCTGTCCGTTTCGCTTCACAGCTCGGTTTCAACATCGAAAAAAACACTGCCGAAGCTGTCCACGCAATGAAAGGCAGACTGAAAAATATCTCAATGGAGCGCATACGCTCAGAGCTTGACAAACTGATATGCGGAAAGAACTGCGTTCAGGTGCTTCTGGAGTACAGCGATGTAATAGCTGAGATAATCCCCGAATTTGAGCCGTCCATCGGCTTTGACCAACATTCGCCGTACCATAAATATGACGTATGGGAACACACTGTCAGAGCGATCAGCTACGCTCCGGAAAGCAATGTGAAAATGCGTACAGCCCTGCTTTTCCACGATATTGCAAAGCCTGCCTGTGCAAAATTCGACGAAAACGGCAGAGGTCACTTCAAGAAACACGCTGTTGTCGGTGCGGAAATGGCTCAGGATATCATGAAGCGCATGAAGTATGACGGCGAGACTATTTCCTATGCAGTCATGCTCATTGCCCGTCACAGCAAGAAAGTTTTCGATAATATCGCTGTAAAAAAGATGATGGCTGATATCGGAGATGACCTTTTCTTTGAACTGATGGAGCTGAAAAAATGCGATAATCTTGCAAAAAATGACTTCGTTTTCTCCGAGAATGAGCTTTTCGATCAGCTTATGGACGAGGGGCGCAGGCTCATCGAAAACAATGAATGCCGTGGACTTCGCCATCTTGCTGTAAACGGCAGGGATATGACCTTGCTCGGCTTGCAGGGCAAGGATATCGGCAATGCGCTGAACGAGCTGTTACAGCTTGTTCTCGAAAATAAACTTTCAAATATCAAAGACGATCTTATAAATTATGCAAAACAGAGGTGGATCTCATGATCGGTCACATTCATTCAACTGAGAGCTTCGGAACTGTTGACGGCCCCGGTGTACGCTTTGTAGTGTTCTTTCAGGGCTGTCCGCTGAGGTGTAAATACTGCCATAATCCCGACACATGGGAATTCGGCAAGGGCACTGAAAGGACTGCCGAAGACCTGATGAAGGAATACGATTCATACAAGGAATTTCTCAAATCAGGCGGTATTACAGCAACAGGAGGTGAACCGCTCGCTCAGCCTGCATTTCTGGCCGAACTGTTCGCACTTGCAAAAAGCAAGGGAGTTCACACCTGTCTTGACACATCCGCAGGAGTTTATGACCCGAACCATCATGAAGCCATCGACAAGGCATTGCAGTACACCGATCTGGTAATGCTTGATATAAAGCACATCGACAGTGCCGAACACAAGAAGCTGACAGGCATGGGAAATGAGCATATCCTCAAATTTGCGGAGCATCTCCGTGATCTGGAGATACCTGTATGGATACGTCACGTTGTTGTTCCCGGAATAACCGATAAGCGTGAGGAACTTTTTGCGCTGGGAGAATTTCTCTCGACGCTGAAAAATCTGAAAGCGCTGGATGTACTTCCCTATCATGACATGGCAAAGCCGAAATACGAGAATCTCGGAATTGAGTATCCTCTCGGCGACACACCTCCTCTCACCAAAGAGGAAGCTATAAAAGCCCGTGAGATCATCATGGAGGGCATCAAGTCGGGACTAAAGAAACAATAAAAAGAACAGCCATAGAAAATATCTCTATGGCTGTTTTTATATTATATCATATTCAATTATTTATATCTGTCCTCGGTCTCAGGCCATACCCTGTACAGCGGATTGTTTCCTGAGTCTCCTGCCCATACCTCAATACTGGTAGGATCGCCTGATCTTCTGCATATGAGCCAGCTGTCAAGTTCGTCGCCATTGGCGAGCTTCTTGAATTTCAATGCGATCTTTGACTGTTCCATAGCATTGAGTTCCTTAACAAAATCAGCAGCATCGGCATCAAGAGCCTTCCATTTATCATGTGTATTAGCTTCCTTACGTGCAACTACACATACTGTATAGCTTTCACTGTTTCCGGTATGGATGACTGTCACGTTGCGCCTTGTACTGCAATTGCCCGCATATGAGTTTGCAAAATCGCCGTCATCGGTTATGATGATCGACACATCGCTTCTGATGGTTCTGGCAGTTCCTATATCGGTAGAACGGTTAGCCTTTCTGATATACCCCATTGCAGAAGGAACGAGAATAGATGCGAGTACGCCTATGATACAGATAACGATCACTAATTCAATAAGCGTAAAACCCTTTCTGAAATTGCTCTTCATTGGATACCCCTCCTTATAAATCCCTATGAAAAATGTTTATCCGAAATGTATAATCTCCACGATAATATTATATGCCTATTATTTCCTTTTGTCAAGAGGTATTCCAAATCTATATAGTGAAATTTAAAAATAAATATGCCAAACTCAAATAACCGTATATCAATATTTTTCGTTAATAATTCATTAAAATTTGACATCAGATTTAATAAAATAAACCGACGGCAAAAAATGACCGTCGGTTTTTACAGATTTATCATATAAACTGTACAATCAGATAATTAAGTAAACTTTATTACCTCTTGTATAATCAATTCACTTAACAATGACCTTCTTGAAAGCCTTCTTGCCCTTGCGGACGATAGTCTCGCCATCCAGCTTTATCTGCTCCTTCGGGTCAGTCTTTTTCTCGTCGTTTACAGTGATTCCGCCCTGCTGAACAAGTCTTCTCGCCTCTGAGATAGAAGGTGCAAGCTCAGCCTTTACCAGAAGTGTGAGAAGTCCCAGTGCGCCGTCTGTAAGGTCAGCAGAGTCTATCTCAACTGTCGGCATATTCTCGTTTGAACCGCTTCCGCCAAAGAGTGCCTTAGATGCTTCCTTAGCCTTTTCAGCTTCCTCCTCACCGTGAACCAGCTTTGTCAGCTCGTAAGCGAGAAGCTCCTTAGCCTTGTTGTACTCAGCGCCTTCCATAGTCTTTTCCATTTCCTCGATCTGCTCAACAGGAACGAATGTGAGCATTTTCAGGCACTTGATAACATCGGCATCAGCAACATTTCTCCAGTACTGGAAGAACTCGTAAGGAGTTGTCTTCTCAGGGTCGAGCCATACAGCGCCCTTTTCGGTCTTGCCCATCTTCTTACCCTCGGAATTAAGGAGCAGGGTAAT
>JAEDMD010000111.1 GCA_016303195.1 Oscillospiraceae bacterium
CAAATTCGCCAAAAAGCCTGTATTGTGGCAGTTCTTCGGGAGAAACATCGAAAATGTATTCCTCATATTCTCCGAAATGGACACCTCTGCAATAGGTTTGCTCTCCGTTGCTGTCCATCAGGCTGATAAAACCGTGATTATCGGTTTCATGCCTGTTTTCGTATTTCATCTGGATGTGAAGTTTGCCATCTACTAATCCATATCCTGTGACAGCAGCACCGTCAGCGGCATAGAAAAGGGGAGTATCGGACGGTTTTATGCAGTTTGTGCTATGTGCTTCGTCAGACTCCATGTCTGACCAGCCGTTGATATTATCAGGATGGAAAGTATCGGAAATTTCGGGCAGATCGCCGAGGCCGATCTCATCAATGTATCTTTCGGTTTTCTTTTTATGTGTAAGAAGCTGAGAAACAGAAAAAGTGGTTTTTCCGCTTTTGATCGCCTTTCCATCCATTCTCTCAATATGCACCACAAAGTAAGCGGTCTTGGTTTCGGGATCAAACTCGGAAAAACTGCAATGACCAACGCTGTCAAAAGGCATATGAATGAAATAGCTGTCATAAAGGTCAATAGTTTCGTCAATGCGGTCGGCTTCCATATCCTGCACCGACAGACAGAAACTTGCTTTTCCGTCACTTATATCGGCAGAGATCACCTCTATGCGTATTCCCTGATCCGTGCATGAACGCTGAACAGGCTTGAAAGTCTGAGCAACAGGCGGGGCGATGGTATACAATGCCTGATAGGCAGTTTCCGAACCTGCGGCAACTCCGAAGGGCAGAGGAGCGGCAATACACAGCATCGCCGCTGCTGCAATATCAAATGGTCTGAGCGTATGCTTTTTAATATGTATATTTTTATGAGCCTCGGCAATGTAGCTTTCGTCAATATCACCGATGGCGGAAATAAGCTGATCTTTGTTCATAAAAGCCCCTCCTTATCAAGTGCTTTAGCAAGTTTTTTGCGTGTACGGAAAAGCATCGAGCGCACCTTTCCCTCGGAAAATGAAAATCGCTGTGCAATATCAGATGTGCTGTCGAAGTACCAATATCGGCAGACAAAAACATTTCGTTCGGCAGGTCTGAGAGTACCGAGAAATCTGTTTATGCATTCTGTTACCTCTTTCATTTCAAGCTGTTCCTGAGCATTTCTGTCATTGCCTGCACATTCTTCAAGCTCATCAAGAGCGGCGGCAAACTGTTCGGAACTGCGCTTTAATGCGGAATTTCTGCGATAGATCTTCAAAGAAGAATTTCTGACTATCCGTCCGAGGTAGGAAGCGAGATTTTCGGGCTTATGGGGCGGTATAGAATTCCATGCGCCGAGATATGCTTCGTTGACAGCTTCATCAGCATCACGATGGTCAGAGAGAATGTTTTCAGCGATCTTTCGGCAGTAGTTTCCATATTTTGCGGCAGTTTCGGAAAGAGCATCCTGACTGCGCTGAAAGAAAAGTTCAATTATATTTTTGTCATCCATGATTAACTCCTTTCACTAATATACTACCGAAAGAATCAGAAGTGTTTCATTTTTCTGAAACAAAAAAGCGGCTCAGCCGCTTTTTTAAGGCAGCACCGCACAAAGATTGTGCTGAAGATGCGCCGACAGATTTTTCGTCAGATTGTATAGAAATTTCGCAGGCATACTTACGTATGTCAAGGGATTTCTGTGCAAGATGACGGAAAATATGCAAGCAGATTCAGTGCAAAGCCGTCAGGCGGGCTTTGTGCGGTGTTGCCTTAACGATTATTTGAATATCGGGTTCACATAACGATTGCGCTTGATGGTTGATTTTCCGTACTGAACAGCCTTTGAGGGACATCGGTTTATGCAGGCTGAACATTTTGAACATGATGCCTTGACCCAGCGAGGTTTGCCATTTTTCATTTTTATAGCCTTATCAGGGCAGTTCTTTGCACAGATTCCGCATCCGACACAGCTATTGTCTGCATAGAATTTTTTTGTTTTATTGCAGAGATGATACATGACACGGCCGATTTTTGCGGAAGTTCCGCCTTTTATAGATGATTTCTCATGTTTTGCTATCCTTTTTCTGATATTGACGAGTTTCCTGTCAGCATTTTCAAGGCGCTTCATGTTTTCGTCAGTATCGGCAATATTATAGAAAAGCATAGAATTATCGGGCATCAGCACTGAAAAGACATTTGACAGCATAATACCATTTTTTGCGAGTATTTCTTTCAGAAAGCCGCCGCTTCCGCCGATACTTCCTCCGCAGGTAATGACAGCATATACATATCCTGCACCGCTGAGACTGAGTTTTTTGCAGAATTCCGCCACAACATCGGGCAGAGAGTAAAAATAAACAGGGAAAACAAAACCGACTGATTCGCCATGAGGGACAGTGAACGTGAAATTGCCTTTATTGCGTGAATCCGCCATATCAATGACAGCCTCGTCCTTTTCGGCAATAGCTTTTGCGGCATAAAGAGAATTTCCCGTGCCTGTGAAGTAAAACAGCATAAGATCACCCTTTCGAGTTTTTTACTATTATACTACAAAACACGGGAAATATCAATATGATTGTATGATATGATCAAATATTTTTAGGATAAAGTGTACCTGTATAGGTCACACCGTCGATAGTAAGTTCCACATATTTCGAGCCATCGTCGGAAAAGCCGTTCAGACCTGCATTTTTTATCAGCGACGGATAGTCAACGTAAGAAGTATCAAGGTCAACGTTTCCCGAAATTCCGCTAACAGAGCCGCTTGAAGAATACTGCCACATACCGTACTGTCCGCCGTAATCGGGAACATCCGCATCATGATGAGCGACCCATACAGCGTAGCGCTCACGGATGTCATTTTCCACGTATTTTGAAAGATAGTAGGCACTCATATAAAGACCTACCCAGTATCCAGCTTTTTCGACAGTTTCAAGAAAAGCCCTGATTATGGCGGAAACCGCCTCTTTTCCGAGAGCGAAATGCTCCTGCAATTCCACATCATAATAAATGGGATATTCATACTTGCCGCCGCCGATAACTTCAAGGCAGGCATGGGCTTCTTTCACCGCATCTTCGGGTGTGAGAGCGTATGAGTACCAGTAAATGCCACAGGGGATACCATTATTTTTGCATCCGGCATAATTAGCGGCAAATTTTTTATCTTTCTGCAAAGCCGATCTTCCGTAGCCTGCACGTATCACCGCAAAATCGGTAATAACCGAGTTCCAGTTTATATCGCCCTGCCATTCTGAAACATCTATGCCGTATTTTATCATAAAAATCGCCTCCCATACATTATATGCATGAAAGGCGGTATTTGTGCGGTCAGGCTTCTTTGACCAGCTTTCCGCTGATATGTTCCGGAACGAGTTCAAACACCAGTACACGGCTTCCTGCTCTCCTGATCTCCTCCTCGATATAGTCGGAATCGGAGGTGTATTTGTAGCTGAGGCGGCGGCTGATCTCAATGGCGGTGTCGATATTGTCAATAATATTGACCTTGCCGAAAACGATAACGCTTTTGATATTCAGCGCCCATTCGCCGTCCTCCACGTATCCTTTGTCGTAAACGCAGAATGAGACTTTATTGCAGTTTTTTATGGCGTCTATTTTATGGCCGACTTTGCAGCTATGGAAATATATTTTGCCGCTTGCTTCGTCATACCAGTGATCCATCGGCATACCATAAGGATAGCCGTCATCACCGATAACAGAAAGAACTCCTCTCATTTCCGATTTGAGGATACGGATACATTCCTCATTGGAAAGAGCCTGATTTTTTCTCATCATTTCTCTGAACATTATTTCTCACCTCATAGATCTCTATATAAAACGTCTGATTAAATGTATCTGACTGTCTCTTTTATCTCTTTGCAGTCATAATGCATTGGTATAGGTTCGGAATCCTCGGATGGATAGCCCATTGGCATAATAAGCACCGACTTAATGCCCTCAGGAAGTCCCATAGTTTCATCCAGCTTGGAATTCGGGAAATAATTCACCCAGCAGGTGCCGATTCCCAGCTCCCATGCGGCGAGCATAACATGAGTAGCAACGATGCTGACATCCTGAAATCCTGCACGGATGCCTTTTTCAAGGGGATTTTTCCAGTCCTCGTTCTCATTGAGAGCGAAGATGAAAACAGTTTTAGCGCCGAAGATGCACCTGCTCAGTTCATTGAGCTTGTTGATGGAATCCTCGCTCTGAGCGATGAATATCCTGTGGGGCTGTTTGTTGCAGCCTGTCGGAGCTTCGTTGGCGACTTCGAGGATGCGGTCGAGATGTTCCTGACGGACAGGTTCATCGGTAAAGCGTCTTACGGAATATCTTGATCGTGCCAGTTCAAAAAAGTCCATATTATTCCTCCTGTATATTTTGTAGTCTCTTATACATTTTGTATCTTCTTGTATTGTATCATAGTTTTTCAGAAAAATCAATAGGCTTTTCAAATTCGTATTATACTTTTATATTATGACTTCAATATCAAAACATATAGGCAGGATGTAATGACATTTGTCACTGAGAAAGTGACTGATCACATCTTTGAAACTAACCGCCGTTATGATATCATATAGTTACAGTAAACGAGACTACTCAGAACCTGTCCACATAGGGATTCATGCACGTCTTTTCGTCAAATTTTGCCGGTGACTGCGTTAAAAATCCTTGAAGGGCGACAGCCCGTCGGCGGATTTTTGCCTTGTCACCGACAAAATTATGCCTGATAATCCGTACATTCACCCTATGTGGACAGGTTCTCAGAAAGGATGGTCAATATGTTAGGATATATTTTTTTACTCATATTATGTCTCCCATTGCTGATACCAATGTTGATAGTAGGACTGATAATCCACTGCATCAACAAGAAAAAGCGCAGGGAACAGATGGCGGTGAACAATTCATCACAGATGAACGGGGAGGGGATGAATGTTTCAGAAATCCCTCTCCCACAGCAGTCCGCTGCACAGGCAGTTTATCAGGCAGGCGGAGATATACCGATAAAGCCGTCAAAGCCTAAAAAACACCGTGAACCGCTGAGCAGTTCAACAGTAATGCTCCTTATCGGTACTGCACTTGTGGTACTGTCAGGAATCGCATTCGGCGCAGCAAATTGGCTCAACACTTCACCTCTCGGCAGAGTTGCCATAATCATGACAGCTTCCGTCGTTTCATTCCTCATCAGTCTGCTCTTTGGCAAGGGCGTGAAACTCAAGGGCACATCCATAGCATTCTACATCGTCGGAAGCCTGATGATACCCGTAGCAATGACAGTTGCAGGATATTATGACCTTTTCGGCAGATGGTTCTCAGTTTTCGGCGGAGGAAGATATCTACTTTTCGCATTGGGATTCGCAATGACAGCCGCCGCAAGCGCAGCAGGTGCAAGGATATACAAATCAAAGCCTTTCATCTATTCCGGTCTTACAGCAACATCTATAACAACATTGTTCGCCGCATTTCAGGCAGGCTTCATAAACGGAACGGTAAAAATGGATATTGTCTGCACGCTCCTCATTATAATACAGACAATTCTCACAGCGGCAATATTCTTGTTCAGACTTCATGAAAAAACACCGATAGCACATCCTGTCAAGATAATAGGAACTATAACAGCAATAATATATGCGATCATCAGTATTAATTATGTATTCGTTAAAGTGGATAGAGCAGATCTCGCAGTATACTTCATTCTTCTGGCAATGATCGCACAGCTTATACTGTATGGAGTAAGATTCAATAAGAAGTGGATGATGGGGATACAGTGCTTATTATCGATACTTCTCGCAGTTGTATTCTCGGCAAATGCTTTTGATAACTGGGAGTGGGAAAATCAGGTTCTTTTATGCTCATACATTATCACAGCACTTTACTTTGTAAATACGATAATCCCACAGCTTAAAAACAGATTCTCCACACTGGTGTCACTTGCAGCAATGTTCATCTTCTCATACATTCTTCTTGAGTGCATGAAAATGCTGACACCTGTTATCTCAATGATAGTTCCGCTGGTATTTACTGTTATAATGTATGCCTACACATTCAGCGATTCAAAACTGACACAGTTCGTATCAGGTCTTATCACACCTTTGATGCCTTGTCTGATGGCAGTTTGCTATGATGATTACCATTATAGTCTCTATGAATCCGGCTCAGGATATTCATACTTCATAGCTGCAGCGATCCTTGTTGCAGTTTCGGCGCTTATCTTCTTCCTGCCGAAATATGCAGATTCCATAAACGAAAGATACCCCAGAAAGTCAAACTCAGTTATCTATGCAGGACTGATAGTATCACTGATAATTCTTATCAGCAATATCGGTTCAGACATTATGATCGCTGTACCGCTTGTTATCGCAGTCGGACATTTTATCGTGGCTGACAGACAGAAATTAGGTATACTTTCAGTTGGTTCGGCACTCTCATTCATCGGATATATCGTCTATGGCATTGAACGCTATGAATCAGACAAAGAT
>JAEDMD010000112.1 GCA_016303195.1 Oscillospiraceae bacterium
AAAAATGCTATCGTCAAAGTCCTTGAAATTGTTGCCCCGCAAGAGCATCTGTATCAGTTCATTCAGAAGTATCACGGTCAGAATAAAACCGCCGATAGGCACGACCACGTTATTGCAAAGCGTTTCGATAGTTGTCCATACTGCCGTGCCGCCTGTTCCGCCGCCCGTGAATTTGGACGGGTGATTTGTTATGAACGTACTGACAAGCCCGTCACTCCCTGTTGTCTGCGAAAAAGTATCGGTCAACAGATCTGAAATTCCGTCAAACTGGCTTTTTATACCGTCTTTGAACAAATCACAGCACCAGTCCTCCAGTGCATCTATCGCATCGCTGATCACTCCCATTTTTCATCACCCCCCGAGAGTTTCGCCAAGGGTCTGTCATATCTGACAAGCTGCCGCATTTCAAGTTTTGTGGGGAGAATATCCCTGCAAAAATATGCCGACCCGAAGTGATTTCCTTTTGTTGTGGTCTGCATATTTTGTCTTGTATGGAAGTCCACGCGTCCGTCAAAGCATAAAAGCTGAATTTCGTTATTGAATATCTTGTACCGAGCCTTGCCCTGAATGCTGTTCACAGGTAAAAGAAGTGCAAACGGCTTATTGAAAGAAAAAGCACGCTGTAATACACTGTCTTTCTTGCTGAATGGAGGATTTGAAACAAGCAAATCCCAATTATCAGGCTCATATGTAAAGAAATCCTGACCTTCTTTCAGACTGGACCTTATCACATCAAAGCCTTTTTCCGTCAGCAGCTGATAAAATGCACTCCATTCTTCATCGAACGGACACCAGATAATTTTATCTTTCGGCAGGAACTCCAATAACGGCTCAACAGCGTAAAATGGCGTGTAGACCTCATCGCCCGAACTTGTGCGGTTAGCTGTCAGATAACCAATGTTTATTCCCATTCTGTCCTATCGCTTACTGCCCGAACCCGTCCCACCCGTAAGCGACCTTTCGTAATTCTATATTTACAGCGTTTCTTATATAGCGTTCAGCTGATTTTTACGCTTGTCTCCCTTTCCGAATTTTCGTTATTCAGATCACACAGCACCTGTCATCATGGACTCGAGTACGGGAACGAGGATTACAGCGAGGAGGATCAGACCAAGACCAGCCATAAGCTGCTTCATGCCCTGAGACTTCGCACCCGGATTATCGTTTCCGTAACCTTCGAGGAGGTTCACGACACCCCAAAGTGAAACACCGCCGCCAATCAGGCAGATGACACTCTTGAGAACGGTACAGGCGGTAGTAATAAAGCTGGAAGTATCAACCTCTCCTGTGCCTGCTGCGAATGCCTGAGTTGCACAGGTAGATGCCATAACACCTGCAACGGTAGCAAACATGGTTGCCTTCTTTGCGCCACGGGTGAGCTTGGAGAGCCACTTGTGCTTGGGCGCAGATGTAGTTGTTGTCTCTGTTGCGGTCTCAACCGCAGTAATGTTCATGTTTTCCATAGGTAAAAAGTCTCCCTTAAAATAAAGTAAAATTGTCCGCAGCTTCTGCCGATTCTTTCTTCATTTCGGCTTCTTCACTGACCGAACTGTTGCCGATATTTCTTTCTTTTTCATCGGTCTGTTCGGATTTGGTAACTTCCTTGACGGCTGACCCATGCGTATCAAATCTCATGATCTTATCCCTTGCTTTCGGCTCAAAGTGCATATCCTTTCTCTTTTTCACATACGCACCGATATCAAAAGCCTTTTTCGGGTGTTCATCACTTAAAGACTGATACATTTTGTGACGGGTAATGTCATACTTGTCGGAGAAGAAAGGTCGGACACCTCTCAACTGCAATATGCACTTACCGCCGTCCATGACCGCTAATTCGTCCTGTGACTTCAACTCCTTTCCGAGTTTCTGATAGTTCATTCCGTAGCTTTCCGACTGTCCACGGTTGGTAGAAGTGTTGAAACTGTCTATCGTCTCTTTTCCGAGGCTCTCCGAAACTTCTTTCAGAGTAGCTCTTTCCTTACCACCCAAAAACAGAGTAGTGTCGCAGTTTCCCTCGATGGTATCTGCCGAATCTTTGTATATAGCCTTCAGCTGGCTCTTAGCTTGCAGTATGATCGAGGCTGAAATCTCACGGCTGCGGATAGTCGCTATCAGCTTTTCAAATTCGGGTATCTGCCCGATATTGCTGAACTCATCAAGGAGACAGCGGACATGATATTTCAATCTGCCGCCGGGGGTGTTGTCAGCCTTTGTGCAGAGCAGATTGAACAGTTGTGAATACATGATCGCCACGAGGAAGTTGAACGTAGCGTCAGTATCGGAGATGATTATGAACAGCGCCGACAGTTCGTCACCGATCCTGTCGAGGTGCAGTTCATCATACGAGGTTATCTCCAAGACCTCATCTATGGCAAACGGTGCAAGTCTGGTGGAGCATGAAATGAGAATAGACTTTGCTGTTTTTCCTGCCGCCAACTTGTAAGCCTTGTATTGTTTCAAAGCGAAAGACCCGAGCCGTTTCTGCCGCTCATCGGGCTTGTCGGCAAAAAGGTCTTGATAATCGTCTTTCTGTTCACCGTCATATGGAATATTTTCAAGCCAGCACCCGAGCATATCGAACGCAATATCCATAGCATTCTTAAATTCCTCGTCCTCCTCACGGCACTCCGAGGCATTTATCATGTCGATCAGCGTTTCAAAATTATGCTCATCATCGGGGTACATGGTAAACATCAGTGCGATGTATGCTGTATACAGCAGCTTTTCGGCTTTCACCCAGAAGTCATCGCCCGACGGCTGTTTCGTTGATGATGTGTTTTTTATCAGGACTTCGACAAATTTCAGAATATCCTTTTCACAATTCTTCTCGCTGATGTATGCAAACGGATTGTAGTGCATGGATTTTGCGAAATCTATCGTGTTGAATACCTTGATCTTGTAAGGCTCATAAATCGGTTTGTATTTGCCGTGCTTGTCCTTGATATAGTTGCCCTTGCCGTCTTTCTGATAGATGATATTGCCCTTATCGTCACGCATCGGGCGACCACGGGCAAGCATTCTGCCGCACTCAATAAGGACTGTGCCTTTTGGATCGGTCACTACATACGAACTGTGCATCTGCATGATATTTGGCTTTACGAAAAATCTGGTCTTTCCCGAACCCGAACCGCCAATGACAAGGATATTTTTATTCCTTGCATACTTCGGAGCGGAGGGCTTGCCCATTGTCAGGGACTCTGTTTTTGTGAGTATCACATTGTTTTCCGCACATGATAAGTCCATATACGGCTCAATATCTTTCTGCAACCCCCACACCGCCGAACCGTATTCTTCGCCCTGCAGGAACTTTTTGCGATTTTTCGCTTTCATGTACAGCACAAGCCACATAATGCCTGCGACTGCCAACCCGACAAAAATATCAAACGGGTGCAGACTGGGGAATACTCTCGCAAAAGCCGTTCCGATATTGCTCATGAACGGCAGAGCCTTTTCCTGAAAGCCGTCGCCCTCTGCCGTGCGGTATGCGTAGCCGAGGATATTTCCAACGTAGGCGAAAATCGTGTAGGGGATAGCCTTGATGAGAACTTTTTTCAGCTTGCGTGTGTCGATTCTCAACGTCTGTTTTCCCTCGATTTCTGACGCTCTTTTCGTTTGCGGGGCTGCTGTGCAATACGCTGTGCCTGCTTGTGGAGCATTTCACGGGTAAACTGTGCCTTTTTCGGCTGCTGACCCTTGCCGAGATATTCCGTAAAAGCACGCTTGAAGTCCTCGGTTTTTGCCGCTGAAAAGAAAACATGGTAAGTCTGCGGAGTTGTAGAATTATCGCTTTTTAGGGCAAAATCCACATCGTATTTTCGGGCTGTTTTCAGGAAGTCCCCAATGTTATCCGCACTTACGTCAATGCTGTCAAGTTTGGACGGTGACTTGCTTTCAAGCTGTTTATATGTCATGCGCCCGTGCTTTTCAGCCTTACCGCTCATAAACTCCTGCAAAGCGCTTTTCAGAATATCGGCGGTCATTTTCTCCGCTTTCACCGTGATGTCAATGGTCTTGCGTGTGCCGCTTTCAAAGTCTGAACTCAGGACACATCACCTGCCTTTTCGGAAAGGTCAACCTTTGCGTAGGCTTCGTTGTCGATCCAGTCAACGATCTTGTTCTTAGCCTGTACCGCCTCGTCAAGTGTTGCATACTCTCCGAGGAGAATATTATCGTTGGTCACATCAAGCCCCCACAGGTTGTAGCCCAGCACGTTCTCATCATCGTCAAGTTCATCATCAACGAAAACTGCAATGATATTTGCGTAGTTCACAAGGTCGCCGCCCTGTGTGATAATCGTCTTTGCCATATTTTTCACCCCTTTTTTTCATTTTCTGTGGCTTAATTTCCTACAATCAACGGCATCACCCCTTTCGCAGCAGATCATTTATCCTGTTGTGGTAATTTTCTTGCAGTTCATCAAGGTCAGAGAACATGGTATCAAGCGTTTTTCTGTCTATCTTGTCGGCTATCATATCCATGATGATAGATTCGCACTCGCTATGATAATCATAGAAAAGGCTGTCTATCGCCTTAATATCCAAAAGTCTGCCTGATGTCATAGCTTATCGCCCTACTTTCAGCATTTTTCTTGACATGGAAATTCACGACCTCATTGTAAACAGAACTGATAAGATAAGCCTCGTAGTTGCGGATATTCAACACTTCCTTCATCTGTTCGACCACATTTTCCATGTGATAGATATTTGCTTTCAGCATCACCGACTGCACAGATGCTCTCGGCATTTTCTGACCGTGTATCATTTCATAGGGCTTTGTGGAAAGCACCTGTCTTACCATAGCCTCAACGATCTGTTCAGCCTCAGCCCAGCCGTCCTCATCGTCATCACAATACCGGTCAAGCCAGCTTGCAAATTCATAGAAGTCGATATTTTGCTTGATGATCCCTTTGTATATCTCAAACTTCTGTGTGTAATCGTCCATCATTCTTTCATCTTCCGACTTTTCAACATTTTCAACGTTGAAAGAATGTTGAAACTTTTTCTGAAATTTTCTCTGCGGAGCAGAAGGACTGATGGAGTCTTGATAACTAAGTTTTTTCTTTTTGTTTATTTTCTCATTTGTATTTAATTGTGCCTGTTTTTCAGCCTGCGGAATTTCAGCATTTGGGTTTTCCGCAGACCGAAAACCACTATGTTGTTTTTTAGCAGTATCAGCACCCGTTTTGCCCGATTTTTTCACTTTTTTCGGAAACAGGTCTTTGATACTCTTTTTCGCATTTTTACGTGTTTTCTCCGATTTCTTCTCGGCATCTTCCTTGGAAAGTGCGATCTCGAAAAACTCGTAGATGTACTCAAAACCATGGCTTTTGCTCTCATTGGATTTGAGCCTTGTGCGGACAAGGTATCCCAGTTCGGTCAGTTCGGCAAGGCGAGCCTTGATCGCAGACTTGCCCTCTTTGCAGATCTTTACAAGCCCCGACACGGAGAATTTCCATGTGTTCGGGAGCGACAGCACTTTCAGCAGCAGACCCTTTTGCTTTGGGTTCAGCTTTTTCGACCTCAACAGCTTATTGCTGATAACGGTAAAATGACTGTCTTTCTTGACTTTATACAGCGTAGCATTCTCTGCTGTGTATGTTTCCATAACAACATCAGCCTGCGGAACGGAAGTGTCCTTTGCCGAATACTCATAAAAGTCATAGATGTACTTGATTCGCCCATGGGTCTCTTTGGAAGGCATCAGCTTGGTACGCACAAGATAGCCCCATGTTTCCAGTTCTTTCAGCATATTACGGACGGCAGTTTCGCCCACAGCACAGATTTTTTCCAGCCCCTTTATCGTAAAATTCCAGTTCTGGGGCAGGCTCATAGCCTGTGCAAGCAAAAGTATCGCCTGACAGCTGATATTTGTCGAGCCGATAAAACCGTTGCTGAGTATCGTAAAATCGGCAGTTTTATGCACACGGCAAACTGTATCGCCGATAGTTTTCTGAATTACCTTGTCCATTTCCTCACCCCATTCACATACCTGTCATTTCATGGAAGCCCCACGGCTGATAGGTGAACATCATTTCGGGTATTCTTCTTTTATTGACCGCATAGACCTTGCCGTAGGGCTTGCTGATCTCAAGCAGGAGATTATTGTAATCCTCTTTGCCCGTCAGTTCATCGACCGCCTTGCTGACTTCCTCGGGTTCATAGTTCTGCATTTCCTCAAAAGCGAACATCTCCTCAAGGGTCGCATAGTCGCACCTCGGGTCGTTCATCATGAGTCTGAACAGCTCACGGCTGATCTTCATCAGGTCATACTTCCTGCGTGTACCAAAATCAATTTCTCCGATCTCAACCTTTGCCATTGATAGACCTCCTGTAAATTTTCTTGTAGAAAAGAAAAAGCACTCCTCACCGACCGTCAAGCGACAGCTGTTAGAGCCCATCCATTTTGTCATCCAAAAGGCGGTGAACTTTGTCACGCAGG
>JAEDMD010000113.1 GCA_016303195.1 Oscillospiraceae bacterium
GCTGATTTGTCCAAATACAAAGACAGTATGCGTCCGCTGATTGAAAGGGACATGGAAGAAACGGAAAAGATACTGATAAATTCAGGTTGAGCAGTTTATTTATTACGGTTTGCTTGGCCATTATTATAGAGAGCAACGACATATTTCAGTTTAATAAGAAAGGAACATACATGAGATTAAAAAATATTCTGATAGTTGTTAAAGACATAGAGAGAGCCAAACAGTTCTACCATGATCTGTTCGGTCTTGAAATGATCCTTGACAATGACGGCAATATGATACTGACGGAAGGGCTCGTGCTGCAGGAAGAAAAATACTGGAAAGAGTTCATCGGGAGAGCTATAATTCCGGAGAACAATTCCTGCGAGCTATATTTTGAAGAAGCCGACATTGAAGGCTTTATCGAAAGGCTTGAAAGGTATTATCCGGAAGTGAAATATGTCAACAGACTTATGATGCATAGCTGGGAACAGAAGGTCATACGCTTTTACGACCCGGACGGAAACTTAATTGAAGTAGGAACACCGATGTAAAATGGCAAATATCATAACTTTGTTCAGAATAATGTATAGCATTGCTATGCTGTTCTTTCCGACATTATCGACAACATTTTATGCGCTGTATATCGCTGCCGGATTCTCGGATATGATCGACGGTGCGGTTGCAAGGAAAACAGATACCGTCAGCAAGTTCGGCTCGCAGCTTGATACGTTCGCAGATATTCTGTTTGTGGTAGTATGCCTGATCAAGCTGCTTCCGGTACTGGATATTCCGGTCTGGCTTTATATATGGATATTAGTCATAGCATTTATTAAAGTGGCGAATATCGCAGTTGGATACATCAGACAGAAAGCGTTTGTTGCTGTTCATTCCATGATAAACAAAGTGACCGGATGCTTGCTTTTCTTATTCCCGCTGACGCTGACATTTATTGATCTGAGATACAGTGCAGTATTTGTTTGTTTTATCGCAACAGCAGCGGCAATATATGAAGGATATCTGATTCAAGCAGGAAAAACGACTTAGCGGGAAATGTTGATTTAACGGAGATGAAAAAATGAGCGTAAGAGAGATCAATCCTGAAGAAACAACAAGAGCGTCAGCATATAAATTATGGATGAAAGCACCAAACCCTATGGTGACATTCTTTAAGACATTTGATGTGATGCCCATAATAGACAAGAGCAGAATGACAGGTATGAAATTCAATATGCTGCTCGATCATTGCATAGGCAAAGCGGCAAGCTCTATTAAAGAGTTTTATTTCCTGCCTGTTTGCGATAAGCTGATGCAGTACGATAAGATAGCAGTCAATACGATCGTAAAAAACAAAGAGGGCGAAGTGAGTTCCTGTGACATTGCTTACACCGATGACCTCGAACAGTTTAATGCGGATTATTTGCAATATACGAAACAAGTTCATGACACCTGTTCGGATCATGACTTATCGGAAGAATATATGGTCATCGGCACATCTGCCATTGTAGAGACCGAAATTGATGGTGCTGTCGGAATGTACAGCGGTATTTTCAATAATCCGTTTATGATTTGGGGGCGATACAGGCTTGATGGTGACAAAGCGTTATTGCCTGTTTCTTTTCAGTTTCATCATACGCAAATGGATGGTGCTCATGCGGGGGCGTTTTTAAGAAATCTGGAAGAAGAAATCGGCAAATTACGATCATCATAAAAAACTTTTGTAAGATGTTCGGCAACAATGCAGAGATTGTAACCCCACCGAAAAAACGTAAAGGACGATGATAGACGTATCATCAAAAAAACGCCGATATTCCGATGATGACACGCTCCGTGTCGCCGATGTGACGCAGCGGTTCTTTACATTTTCACAGTTCCATGGTATCCTGAAATCAGCCGAAAGGCAATGAACGAAAGGATCTGATGTAATGGAAAAGAATGGAAGAAAACTGCTGTTTGCAGGCTTTGGGTTTATGGCAGCGTTTATCATCTGGACGATGCTGATACAGACGGTGGACGTGCAGCCTGTCGGGCAGAACGGAACGAACATCGGCTTTGCCGGATTGAATCAGTGGTTCCATAAGATGACTGGCGTGCATATGACGCTCTACACGGTCACGGACTGGCTGGGACTGGTTCCGATCGCTGTCTGTATGGGGTTTGGCGTGCTCGGATTTATTCAGCTTGTCAGAAGAAAAAATCTGTTCAAGGTGGACGGAGATATCCTGCTGCTGGGGGGATTTTATATCCTCGTGATCGCAGGCTATCTGATCTTTGAGATGATACCGATCAACTACCGCCCGATTCTCATTGAGGGACGTATGGAAGCCTCCTATCCGTCCTCAACGACATTGCTTGTTGTCAGCGTGATGCCGACGCTTGCCTTGCAGATGTACCGGAGAGTAAAAAACAATGCTTTGAAATATGCGGTATACATCTGTACTACTGCTTTCACGCTCTTTATGGTCGTGGGGCGGACTGTATCGGGCGTACACTGGCTGACGGATATTATCGGGGCATTGCTGCTGAGTGCAGGACTGTATCTGCTGTATCACGGCACTGTCAGACTGACGGAGGAACACAAATGGAATTCAGCGAAAAATTACAGACATTGAGAAAGCAGAAAGGTCTGACACAGGAAGAACTTGCGCAGGCACTTTTCGTATCACGCACAGCGATCTCAAAATGGGAATCAGGAAAGGGCTACCCGAGCATTGATTCCCTGAAGGAAATCTCCAAATACTTCTCGGTCACGATCGACGAGATGCTGTCCTCGGAGGAACTCATCACCGCCGCACAGGACGACAACCGAAAAAATATAGCCGATCTGCTCGACCTGCTGACGGGCTGCACCGACATCATGGCGCTGATGCTGCTACTCCTGCCGCTTTATCCTGAGAAGTTGAGCGGCACATTTAAGGCGGTCAGTTTACTGCGGTATACGCAAATTGCATTGCCGTTCGCTTGTGTCTGCTGGGGCTTGATGATCCTGCTGATTGCAGCAGGTGCAGTCAAGGTGCTGATGCAATACAGGCATATCGAAAAGGGACGGAATGCGGTGACTGGTGTTTCGTTTGTTCTGAGCATTATTGCCGTGCTGTTCCTGACAGCGGCAAGGCTGCCGTATGCGGTGACGGTCGTGTTTCTGATGCTTGTTGTCAAGGGAATACTGGTTTTCAGGGTACACAGCGTTTAATGCAACAGACAGTTGCTTGCAGTATACCTTGATATATGCTATGATATAGGTGAGGTGATATTATGGAAACTAAAAACATCATTCAGGAACTTAGGATAAAGCACGGTATGTCACAGGAGGAGCTTGCGAGCCGGATCTTTGTCACAAGGCAGGCAGTAAGCCGTTGGGAGACAGGCGAGACTGTACCGAACACGGAAACCCTGAAATTGCTGTCCGAATTTTTCGATGTGTCGATAAATACACTATTAGGCGCTCCAAGAAAGCTGATCTGCCAGTGCTGCGGTATGCCGCTTGATGACAGTATCATAAGCCACGAAGCAGACGGCACTCTCAACGAGGACTACTGCAAATGGTGCTATGCCGACGGTGAATATATGTACAGCAATATGGACGATCTGATCGAAATATGTGTGAAAAATATGGTGAGTGCCGAACACCCCGAGAGCGAAGTCAGAGAATATCTGAGGTCGGCTCTGCCGCAGCTTGACTACTGGAAGCGATACGAACAGCTTTCGGACGGCGGAGAGTTTGAGAAGTTCAAGCAAACGCTGATCGCTGAGATCAATGCATTGCAGATTGAGGGTATGCCGAAGTTGGATAAACTCAATGCCCTTGTGGGAAGCTATGTAAATCTGCCGTACAGACTGCCAAACGGAAACGCTGTGAAATTCCTTGACGACAACACGACCTATCTTGGCAATCAGCTCGAATGTGAGTTCGGCGGTGATCGGTGCTTTGGAGTACTGGCGAATATGGAGTTTATTCTTGTCTGTACCTATGAAAAGGACGGTAAAAATCCCGAGCTTGTAATTTACAAAAAGCGGTAATAACATGATCTTAAGGAGAAATGACTTTTGATTAAAAACAGAAAAACGGAGCTTGCAGTGTAACCGGGAGGTTTGCTGCAAGCCCACAAGCTTCCCGGAAGTATGGATATATCACACTTTCAGGAGGTATCCCCATGAACAGGGAACATAAGAAAAGACTATTTGAAAAAGGTTATTATAAAACACACCCATGCAATAATACATTTATATGTAAGTTCTGCGGCAAGACTGTCGTACCGACAGGTGCAGGCAGCAATCACCGAAATCATTGTCCTTACTGCCTGTCAAGTCAGCATTTAGATAATGAGCCGGGAGATCGCTCAGCGGACTGCGGCGGTGTTATGGAGCCTGTCAGCGTTTTGGTCAGAAAAAACGGCGAATGGGCGATCATTCATCGGTGCAGGATATGTGGAGCGCTCAACTCAAACCGCATCGCCGCTGATGATAACCCTATGAAGCTGATGTCGATCGCCATGAAGCCGCTTGCCACACCGCCTTTTCCGCTTGAAAAGATCGAGGAAATGACAAGAGCTATGGGCGGTGACGGAGATTTGAAGTGGTAAGTAATAGGGAGGTCGGTTCATGATCACAAAGAACGATATATTTGAATTCCTGAAAAACTGCGGAATAAAGCACGATGACAAACTGACGCTACACTGTTCTCTGCGTTCGATCGGCAAAATCGAAAATGGTGCAGACGGCTTTATAGATGCATTCAGCGAATATCTTTCTGACGGTCTGTTTATCGTGCCGACTCATACATGGAACAGTGTTTGCAGAAGCAATCCGTTTTACGATGTCAGATCAACGATGCCTTGTATCGGTACTCTTGCAAGGGTGGCAGCCTTCCGCACGGACGGTGTCCGCTCCCTGCACCCAACGCATTCGGTGACGGTATTTGGCAAAAGTGCAGCGGAATGGGTCGAAGGCGAGGAGCATTCAGCCTCTCCTGCACCTGTCGGCGGCTGTCTGAGCAGACTATACGAAGAATCGGGAAAGGTACTGCTGATCGGTGTAGGTCATGACAAAAACACCTATCTTCATGCCGTTGACGAACGCCTGCACATACCTGACAGACTGAATCCCGAACCATTTACGATCACAATAAAAGATCACGAGGGCAATATGCTTGTGTCTCCACCGTTTCATACGCATTTTACCGCAGCAGCAGATACCTGTGTTTCGGAATACTATCCCAATTACAAAGACGCATTTGAATATATGGGAGCAGTCACCTATTCACAGCTTGGTAGTGCCTTAGTCTATTGCTGTGATGCAAGGAAGATGACGGATACGGCACAAATAATATGGGCAAAAGCTGACAGAGACCTTTGCATCTCCCACGAGCCGATACCTGCTGAGTACTATCGGTAGAATCATTTGGATTTGCTTAAATACGATCTTTCTCAAACATAAACAAAGCGAGTTGTCATTTCATTCTTTGACAACTCGCTCTTTTCTTTGTTTATTCGTCCTCATCACTGCACTCGTCAAGCCCATGCAAGAGCTGAATATAAACGCATTCAGCACGTTCATGCTCCTCGCCGTCAGTGGACATCATGAGTTCAAGGAAATACGCCTTTGCCTGTTCGTAGTCCATCCAGACCTCACGCTTGCCGTTGTACACGGTAGTTACCGTTTGGCTTTGTGGCATTCCTAATTCAGGTATAGCTAACATATGGGTTACCTCCAATTTTTCAACTACGATATTGTTATAAATGAAATTATATATTGAAAAATAGCTGCTTTAGGCTTGGGTCTCCATATGAAATGCTTACATCGGTCAAGATATGGGCAATCTGCACCGGACCATAGCCGTCAATGCAGAGCTTGAATATCTTGCGTACCACCTCAGCAGCAGGCTCGTCAATTATCCACAGGTTTTTATCCGTTTCGGACTTCTTGTAGCCGTACACGGGCGGACACAGGTGCTTGCCCGATTGACCTTTAGCCCTGAACACCGCACGAATTTTCTTTGAGCAGTCACGGGCATACCAGTCATTGAAGATATTTTTGAACGCAAGCAGTTCGTTCTCGGACTTTGCCGTATCGACATTATCGTTTACGGCGATATATCGCACATCATAGTCGGGAAACACCATTTCGATCAGCTCACCTGTTTTTAGGTAATCTCGACCGAGCCTTGAAAGGTCTTTGGTAATAACCGTAGCGACCTTGCCGTCCTCAATGTCCGACATCATCGCTTTGAAGCCCTCACGCTCCCAAGTCGTACCGCTCACTCCGTCATCGACATAGAAAGTCGGGTTCGGAAAACCGTTGTCCTCAGCGAATTTCTGTAAAATTGCTTTCTGGTTGGTGATACTGTTGCTCTCGCCGTCCAACATATCGTCCTGCGAAAGACGGCAGTATAAAGCTGTTATCTTGTCTGTCATTTTAACCTCACTTTCCGACAGGA
>JAEDMD010000114.1 GCA_016303195.1 Oscillospiraceae bacterium
AATCACCTCCCTTCTTCAGCTCACCGAGCTTATTCGCCATTTCCTTCTGTTTGGACGGAAACAGGTGTGCATAGCGGTAGGTGATCTCGATGCTCTCATGTCCCACACGGTCAGCAATAGCGACCGCCGAAAAGCCCAACTCGATCAGCAGCGAAACATGACTGTGACGCAGATCGTGGATACGGATGCGCTTCAAGCCTGTCGCTTTCACGCCCCTGTCCATTTCATGATGCAGATAGCTCTTGGATATGGGGAAGATACGCTCACCGGGCATCTGGTCGTACAGCATACTGAAATACTCCTGCATCTCTTCACAAAGAAAATCGGGCATTTCAATGGTGCGGTTACTCTTTTTGGTTTTCGGCTCAGTAATAACGTCCTGCCCCTTGATACGCTGATAGGACTTGTTGATACGGAGCTTTCTGTTCTTGAAATCGAAGTCGGCAGTCGTGAGCGCCAGCAGCTCACCGAGACGGATACCGCACCAGTAGAGCATCTCAAAGGCGTAGAACGAGATAGGTTTATCCATCATGACCTCGGAAAACTGCATATACTCGTCCTTTGTCCAGAAGTTCATCTCCTTGGCATTCTTCACGCCGATGCTCCCTGCTTTGACGGCGGGATTGATACTCAGGTCATAGTAGCGGACAGCGTGATTAAAGATACAGGAGAGCTGATTGTGCAGGTTCTTCAAATATGTATCCGAATAGGGCTTACCGTGTTTGTCACGGTGACGCAGCAGTTCGTTCTGCCACGCCAGCACGTCTCTTGCCTGAATGTCCTTCATGGACTTCTCCCCGAAATAGGGGAGTATCTTCGACTTGATGACACAAGCCTTATGCTCCCATGTGTTCTGCTTCAAACGAGCTTTCATGTCCTGCTCATACAGTTTGTAGAAGTCCTTGAACAGCATATCGAGGTCGCCGCCCTGCTGAAGCAGGAATCGGTGTTCCCAGTTCTGAGCCTCACGCTTTGTTTTGAAGCCACGCTTACACTTCTGCTTGCGCTTGCCCTGCCAGTCATCACAGCGCGTCATAACGTACCAAGTGCCGTTTTTGTCCTTGTATACGGGCATTAGTTCTCACCCTCTTTCTTTTCAGGAGCTTTCACCGTGTACACTCTCTCATTGAAATACTCACGGTTCACTCTGCCTGTTATGGTGATGTAGCCTTTTGCATCAAGCTCCTCATTGAGCTGTTTGATGATCTTGTACGCATACGGAACGGAGATCTCCATGATCTCAGCAACTTCCTCTGCACGGATAAATTTTTCTGACATAGTAGTCAACCCTTTCTTAAATATTGTTCTGTGTGGTATCGGGCGCATTTGCGTATCCAATCAGCAAAATTTTCTATCTAAACATTTTTGCTTAGTCTTATTATACTAAACATTTTTGCTTTTGTCAACCCCTAAATCGAAATTTTTCTAAATTTTTTTGTTTAGTATCTATTGACTATCCTAAACAAATATGTTATAATGCAGTAAAGCTATTATCTCGGAGGTGAATCATTTGAAAGAAGATAAGGTGTTAGAAAGCAACGTGACTGTACTCAGAACACCGCTTGTTGACATTGAGATCGTAGATGAGGACGAAAAGAATATCTCATTCGATATAGTGGATAGCTGGAACACATCACATGGAGTGTATATCAATAATGATGAAAACAATATCATTGAAGCGACTGACTATGAAGAAAAACAGATCAGGATAAGAACAGCATCGCTTGAAATTGGTAAGACGTATTATGTGAAAACTTCCGTTCCAATTGAGAGCAGAGATTCTGACGAGCGTTTGTTTACATATGTTTATACAAAAGGCTCTCAAACATTTGCAATCAGTTTTCCAGATCCCAATGACATGGCAAAGCTATTTCCCGAAGAATTTGATAATAAATTGGAATGGTATGACTTTAATGGGGAAGCACCGTCAGGCACAAAGGCTGTCTCTTTCTATTTGATTGACCGAGAGAAAGAATTCATCTATATTGCAACTGCGTGGATTTGGAATATTCAAGATCATATGGATGACTATGAAAGTGCAGCCGAGGTCTTTACCTGGATAGTATGAGATTTTGCTAACACAGAAATATATAAGGAGTGAGCCACCATGAGCATTATCGGAGATAAGATACACCGCATTCGTGATTTCAGAGGAATGACGCAGAAACAGCTCGGTATGGCAGTCGGCTTTGATGAAAAGTCCGCCGATGTCCGCATCGCACAGTATGAATCAGGCACACGCACACCCAAGCAGGCACTTGTGGAACTGCTTGCCGAGGCATTGGATGTGAATCCCCGTTTCCTTGCTGATGATGAGATACTCGGAGCTGAGGGCGTTATGATGATGCTCTTTGAGCTTGACGAGCATTACCCGATCAGCATCGAGGACTGCGAGGACGAGGACGGCAACGGAAGAAAGGGCATTGTTTTCGGCTCAATTCTTATGACCGACCTCCTTTCTGAGTGGCAGAGACGAAAAAAAGACCTTGCTGACGGTAAGATCAGCAAGGCCGAATATACAGAATGGAAGCTTAACTGGCCGAAAACGACCGATGACTGTGGTAAACACGAACCTGCGAAAGAGTGGCGCAACTTATAAGCCACCTGAACCGCAGAATAATTCCGCTTAGCTCCTTGTTATCAAATTGTTATCACTGAGATTTTAAGGCTTCGGGAATGGCGTATCTACGCCGTTTCTGAGGTCTTGTTTATTATTCCCACTCCACAGTTCCCGGAGGCTTTGAGGTGATATCGTACACAACTCTGTTAACGTGCTCGACTTCATTAGTGAGACGGTTTGAAACACGTGCAAGGACATCATAAGGTATACGAGCCCAGTCAGCGGTCATGAAATCATCGGTAGTAACTGCACGGATAGCGATGAGATGATCGTAAGTACGATGATCGCCCATAACTCCGACAGTACGCACATCAGGCAGAACTGCGAAGAACTGCTTCAGCTCGCTTTCGATTCCGCTCTTGCGTATCTCGTCACGGAAAACAGCGTCAGCTTCCTGCAATACCTTGATCTTTTCTTCTGTGATCTCACCGAGGATACGGACACCAAGACCGGGGCCAGGGAATGGCTGTCTCCATACAAGATCATGGGGAATTCCCAGTTTTTCGCCGACTTTGCGGACTTCATCCTTGAAAAGATCACCGAGAGGCTCAATAGTTCCTGCAAACTTTATATCATCGGGCATTTTTACCATGTTGTGGTGAGTTTTGATAACAGCAGTTGAACCATGACCTGCCTTATTTCCCTTACCGCTTTCGATACGGTCGGGATAGATCGTTCCCTGTGCGAAGAATCCGTCTGTTCCCTGCTCACGTATCTTGCTCCAGAAAACATTATAGAATTCAGTGCCGATTATCTTACGCTTCTGCTCAGGATCGGTAACTCCCTTTAATGCAGTGAGGAACTGCTCCTTGCAGTTTACACGTACAAAGTTCATATCGAACAGCTTTGTGAATGTTTCTTCAACGAAATCGCCTTCATCCTTACGCATAAGGCCCTGATCGACGAAAACGCAGGTAAGCTGTTTGCCGACTGCTCGGCTCAGAAGTCCTGCCGCTACGGAAGAATCTACACCGCCTGACAGACCGAGAATGACCTTCTTGTCACCGATCTGCTCACGGAGTTTTGCAACTGTTGTCTCGATGAAATCATCCATTACCCAGTCGCCTGTGAATCCGCATACTTCATAGAGGAAGTTGTGGAGTATCTGCTTGCCGTACTCACTGTGAGTAACTTCAGGATGGAACTGAACGGCATACAGCTTCTTTTCGGGACATTCAAAAGCAGCACATGGACAATCATCGGACTGAGCCTTTACTGTAAAGCCCTCTGGAAGTTTGCTTACATAGTCGGTATGACTCATCCATACAACATTCTTTTCGGGAACATCCTTGAACAGCAGGCCGCCTGTCTGACTGATCTCAATTTTTCCGTATTCGCTTTTGGTACAGCTTGATACTTCACCGCCGAGAGTGTAAGCCATAAGCTGACAGCCGTAACAGATACCGAGTATCGGGATGCCAAGATCAAAAATTTCCTTGTAGATATGTGGTGAGCTTTCATCATATACGCTGTTAGGACCGCCTGTGAAGATGATACCTGTGGGGTTAAGGGCTTTGATTTCCTCGATTGGAGTTTGATAATTCTTGATCTCGCAGTAAACACCGCACTCACGGACACGACGTGCTATAAGCTGATTGTACTGACCGCCGAAATCGAGAACGATACAGAGCTGATTTGCCATATTTTCCTCCTTCTTCCGCAAAAAACAGCAGACTTCAAATAATCATATTCTTATTATACATCATCGGGATGAAAAATGCAATGTTTTTTTGAAAGAATCCTACGGAACGGTAAAATGCCAATAAATCGGTGGTATACTAACAAATGATTTATGATAATTCACTTTCTTTCTGACGATTTTTCATTTTCTTCCAGCTTATAAATCCGTATATATCGCTGACAAGGAACATTGCAAAACATATCACCACCGAAATATATGAAGTATCGGAAAAAGCGGCAAGCGTCCAGAGAATTACAAGGACGATGTCATTCATGGCATATATAAGGGAAAAATACTCGCTCCTCCTGAAAGTGAGATATACCGCCGCAAAACTTGTAGCCACGGAAAGAGTGCTTGGTATAAGATTGGCTGTATTAAAATGGCGCAGAATAAAGTAAAACACGAAAGTTACCGCTCCTGTCAGCAGTATCATGAATCCGACTTCAAGGGCTGAAAGAGTGTTTACCCGAACTTCCGTCTTTCCCTCTTTGAAAGGATTCCTCAGCCACGAAATATAGGAAAAAGCCGCCATCGGCATGGTCATTCCCAGATATGTGATCATTTCTCCGAAATAGCTGAACGAAAATGAGATATACCCGTACATAAGGCTGAAAAACACCATTATAAGCTGGCCAAGCGGTTCGCCCTTTGCATTGATTATTATTGATGTCACACCGAGGATGGATGCAATAAGCGTAAGTATGCCGTTTCCTCCGAAAATGAAAAAAGAAGCTGTTATGAGGATAAGCGCAGTCAGCCACAATGCCCGTTCAGCTTTAGTAAAACTTTTGATAATATTCATTGTCCACACTCCAAAAAAAAGCATTTGCAGACGCATCTTCTGAGACTTAACGATGCGGCGGCAAATGCTTTTATGCATTATTCTACCCAGTGGCAGTATTTGTATTATATCATATATGATCCCCGATGTCAAATATTTGCACATTCTTGTAATCACGCAAAATTCGTGTTATAATATTCTTATCAGAAAGGATGTGGCATTATGGACAGGATAGGAAATACAGCTTTTTTACTTGATAGCTTTACGGATTCACGGATAAAGCAAGGCGTGAAGCGTTCATCAGTTCATCATGAACTTCTCAGACGGGCAATGGCAATACTTGAAAACGCTTCCCCTGAGTACGCAATAACTATTATGCCAATGATGAAATATATGCTTCATGTTGTCAAAAAACCTGACCGAAAAGGTGACTTTGAAAAAGGCATGGGACGGCATTACTATTGTTCCATCGACCTTATCGGAAACAAAGTCTCCCCTGTTTGCGGATATTATAAAAATGCTCTCGGTCATTTTGGAAAAAGCGCCCGTTCCATGTTGGAGGAGGATCACACAATGGCACTGACCATGTACAGCGCAGGTTTTATCAGGCAGGCTTCGGGATATCTCGCTCGTGCCGTTCATATGCTATGCGATATATGCTGTCTCCCCCATGCATCGGCAATGACCTATTTCAGCCCCAACGGCAGACTTCACCACGCTTATGAAAAAGCCGCTTCCTATATCTATCCGCAAATGATGGATACAGAATTTGCCGATATACCGCCGTATTTCACTGACCGTCACAGCTTTGCGAATGACCTTAACATAATCGCTGAAACTATCCGTTCAGAGCTTCCTGATTTTTATTCCGACCCTGTAAATAATATCATCACACGACTCATGGATGCCGAATACCACACAGCCGCACTTCTGAAACGTTTTGCTGAGGATGTAAGCCTTTCCCCCGAAAAAGCCCGTTATATCACCGATGGAATGAAATTACAGCCCTTTTCATCAAGTGCATCTGCTCTGACTGTTCGTGTCACAGAAAATGGTCTCATTCTCACTTCTGACGGTATTACACTGACTCATAATTTCGGAGGAAGCGGAAAATACTTCTCAGCCGCCCATAGAAAAAACGGCTCGTTTACGATCTCGCCTGCAAGATGCATCAGCGACAAGGTTCTCACAAACGGTGCTTTTAAGCCATTTGATCCACGCAATAAACAGCAGTTTTACCGAATTTCAAATTAAAGCAATTATATAAATAACCTGCCTTTTAAGGGCGGTACTCTTATAGAAGATTTTACACGTGATATTGAGGGAAACCCT
>JAEDMD010000115.1 GCA_016303195.1 Oscillospiraceae bacterium
TTGAGGGAGAACCCTTTTTCAAAAGGGTTTCCCTCAATATCACGTGTAAAAACTGCTATATGAGTACCGCCTTTAAGATCGTCCCATTTAAATTTACCTCCCCACATATATCTCAATAGCCTTAGCGGCGAATTCGGCAGTGCCCTGACCGCCTGCTTTGTTGATATTTTCGGTGAAGTCTCCGCCGCCTGCGTACATTTTTCCCAGACCTGCGAGAATTTCGTCGGTGCAGGTATAAAGATGCTCGGTGATGTAATCCTGAATCTTCTTTATCTGCGCCTGAACATTTTCGGAATCGGGCGATTCGTTACGCATAGCGCCAAGTTCAACGAAAAGTCCCATAAATTCCTCAGCGAGCCGTTCATCCTCATCGGGTGTGCGGTTCTTTGTTTTTTCTGCAAATTCCTTGTATGCATCGGTATTTCCCCATTCTTTGCGGGCACGTTCAGCATACTCATCGAGTTTTGTTCTGTCAAATGCTGTAAAATCCACTGCTTTCACTCCGATCAATTTTATTCCACGGGCGAAGGTGATAAGATTTTCCAGATGTTGTTTTTTCAGTTCGAGCAATTCTATCTGCTGAGCGAGAGCCTTTTTCCTGTCAAAATCGGGGCTGTCGAGAATAGCCTTGATATCTTTCAGCGGAAACTCCAGCTCACGGAACAGTAGTATCTGCTGTAAACGTTCCAGAGCCGCATCGTCATACAACCTGTAACCGCTTTCCGTATGGTTATCGGGGCAAAGCAGACCTATCTTGTCATAGTATTGCAGGGTGCGTATACTCACTCCTGCCAGTTCGCTGACCTGTTTAACAGTCATCATGTTACCACTCCTCTCGTGTTGATTATAGTATAAACTATTACGTAAGGGGAGAGTCAAGGCTTTTCTGCAAATTTGTCATATTGCATAGATTCCGGAATCATATGCGCCTTAGAATTGTCATTCGTTTTCCTTTTTCATATTTCCCAGTGCATATTCACAGCATTGTACAACAAGCTGATTAAATGAAATATCATAGTGGGCAGCCAGTTTTTCCATCTTATCAATGAGATCATCCGGCATTCTGATGGTCTTGTTAGATGAAGTTGGTTTTTTAATTTCAAACATTTTATTATCAGCTCCAAAAATAATAGTATAATTAAATAATACCCTATATTTTTTGTGAATAATACACTTAGATTTGCAAGTATTTTTTACTTGCAAATTTGAATTTGAAATGTTATAATTGTGTTATCAAAATATAAAGGAGGTTCTGAAATGAAAAAAGGAACAAAAATCATATTAGGCGCTCTCGGTATTATTATCATTGGCGGTGCTGTCGCAGGAAACAGCGAAAAAAATAAAAGCACAGAGAAAGTTGGCGAAGTCTCTGCCTCCAATGTATCCGAGGTATCGGAGGAAACAACCGAAAGCAAACCGTTTAAAACAGGCGATATCGTTGAAACCCAAACACTCAGGGTAAGTTATCTGTCATGTGGTGAATATAAAAGTGATAATCAGTTCATTCAGCCAAAGGATGGCAACAAGTTTGTCTTTTTTGAATTTGAGTTTGAAAATATTTTTGATTCAGATAAACTTGTAAGTTCATTCGACTTTGACTGTTTCGCTGATAACAGCAGTTGTGAACAGGTTTATATCGACAATGAAGGACTTAATGCTACCTTGTCACAGGGAAGAAAAACCAAAGGCAAGGTGTATTATGAAGTACCTGCTTCTGCACAGTCCATTGAACTGGAATATGTTAACAACTTATTTACATCCGACAGAACGGTATTTATTTATCAATAATATAATGTGGGGGCGGTAAAATACCGCCCCCACATTATATTAAGGCAACACCGCACAAAGCACACCTGACGGCTTTGCACTGAATCTGCTTGCATATTTTCCGTCATCTTGCACAGAAATCCCTTGACATACGTAAGTATGCCTGCGAAATTTCTATACAATCTGACGAAAAATCTGTCGGCGCATCTTCAGCACAATCTTTGTGCGGTGCTGCCTTAAAAATCTCTGATATTCTTACGATCGATCGTGTATATGTCTGTCCGATGTTATAACTGAAACCTATAACTTATAATACAATTTATAGATTGGACAAATCTATAATTTCGATGTATAATATAGGCATACCAAAAGAAAGGATGATACACATGAGAAACACATTGTATCAGCTCAATACGATAATAAAAGGAAAAGACCGAATGTGCATCACTGAACGATGTTGTCACTGATCTTTAAGAATAAATCATTATAAACTTATAAATACTTTTATGAATTTTCAGGAGGAAAATAAAATGGCTAATAAATTACATTTCGAGACTTTACAGCTCCACGTAGGACAGGAACGGGCAGACCCCGCAACTGACGCAAGAGCAGTACCGATATATGCGACTACATCTTATGTTTTCCACGATTCACAGCACGCCGCTGACCGTTTCGGTCTGAAGGATGCCGGAAACATCTACGGCAGACTTACAAATTCCACACAGGATGTTTTTGAGAAGCGTATCGCTGCACTTGAAGGCGGAGTTGCCGCACTTGCCACAGCATCAGGCGCAGCAGCTATCACCTACACCATTCAGGCACTTGCAAAGGCAGGCGAAAATATCGTAGCTTCAAAGACTATATACGGCGGAACTTACAACCTTCTTGCTCACACTCTGCCTCTTTACGGGATCACCACAAAGTTTGTTGCTCCTGACGTTGAGGGCAGTTTTGAAGCGGCTATCGACGAGAATACAAAGGCTCTCTACATCGAAACTCTCGGCAATCCTAATTCCAATGCCATCGACATTGAGAAGATCGCAAAGATAGCTCACGCTCACAACATTCCGCTTGTAGTTGACAATACATTTGCAACTCCTTTCCTTGTGCGTCCTGTTGAGTATGGCGCAGATATCGTTGTACATTCCGCAACAAAGTTCATCGGTGGTCACGGTACAGCTATCGGCGGTGTTATCGTTGACAGCGGCAATTATGACTGGGCGAAGTCAGGCAGATATCCGTGGATATCCGAGCCGAACCCAAGCTATCACGGTGTCAGCTTCACAGCGGCAGCAGGCGCAGCAGCTTTCGTAACATACATCAGAGCAATTCTTCTCCGTGACACAGGTGCAACACTTTCACCATTCCACGCATTCATTTTCTTGCAGGGACTTGAAACTCTCTCACTGCGAGTTGAGCGCCACACTGAAAATGCAAAGAAGATAGTAGAATTCCTTGCCGCACATCCGCAGGTAGAGGCTGTACATCATCCGTCACTGAGCAGTGAGCCAAGCCATGATGTATACAAGAAGTACTTCCCTAACGGCGGAGGAAGCATATTCACATTCGATATCAAGGGCACTGAGGACGATGCAAAGAAGTTCATCGACAACCTTGAAATATTCTCACTGCTTGCAAACGTAGCAGATGTAAAATCACTTGTCATCCATCCTGCCTCCACAACTCACTCACAGCTTACCGAAGCAGAGCTTGCAGAGCAGGGCATCAAGCCAACAACTATCCGCCTTTCCATCGGTACAGAGCATATAGATGACCTTATTGCCGCACTTGAAAAGGCATTCAAGGCAATAAAATAAAACCTGAAAGTACAGAGAACCTTCAGCCGATAATGTATAAAAGCGTTCTCAGCCCATGACATACTGAGAACGCTTCATATAAAATAATTTGTCATATGTTTGGTATACGAAATAGCCTCGGCGATATTCTTATAGAAGTTTTACAGGTGTTTATTGAGAGAAAATCTTTTGAAAAAGGTTCTTCTTCCAACTCACTTTCTAAAACTTTTGATTTAAAAATTTGCCCCTGACATGGCGCTCCAAGTAAATTTTCAATTTTTACTTTATATGGAGAGCGCTCTGTCAGGGGCAAAATTTCAGTTTAAAGTCTTTGGAAATGGTTTTCGGGGAAAGAACCTTTCCTCAGAAAGTTTTTTCCCGATAGATATGTGTAAAATCGCTATACGAACAATCCGCAGATATTCGGCGTGCGGAAGAATTCCTCATTGTAAAAAGCATCTGCCAGAGCATCCAGATTCTCCTCGCTGTACTCAACTTCTTTAGAAAAATTCTTAGCTGTCATTGCCATATCATTAAACGAAAGCTCGCCGTTTTTCTTGATCTCACACCGCCACAGACAGCCGATAAGCCATGTACTGACTGCTGACAGCTTTACCCTTGAAAGTATCTCACCGTCGAAAACTCCTTTGAGGAAATAGCGAAAAATGAAATATATCGCCAATCTGCGGAGATACAGCTCATGCTCACGGATAAAACCGCTTTCAGCAATTTCCGCACAGCTTTTAATATATGGCTGCCATTTCCCGTCGATGGGTTCAAGAGTGGTCAGAAACTTGAATATTCCATGTATATCGGGATTTTCAGCACTTGTGACCTGTCTGAACTCAGGGAGAGTGTAGTCGCCGTTGTCAATACGCATCTGCAACTCCTCGCCAAAGTCCAGCATTGCACAGACAGCCTCCGAAAGGCTGTCTTTCTGCAAATGTTCAATAATTACCGAGCGGGCGGACACAAGAAGCTGAAAAAGCTCCTCATCGTATTCGCCGCAGTCCTCGTCGGGAACTTCCCTTTTGCTTATAGAAAAATCATTTGACAGTATCAGCCTTGCCGATTCCTCACAGCAAAGTCCCGTTCCGCCCTCCTTGATACCGTCGAACCACTCGAAATATCGGGGATGATCGGTGCATATCTGACAAAGATGTCTCTCTCCCAGTTCAATGAAGATATCGCACAGGTTCTTGTCATTCAGAAACGGACACCGCTCATTTTCGCCAAGAACGAAACAGCCATCGGAAATGTTCCGACTGAGACGCTCGCCGAATTCTCCTGAGATATTCTCATAGTATCCGAAAGTATCGCTGTCGATGTCTATTTCCCAGCCGATACAGCAGTTATCGGTGCATTTTTCGGCTATACATCGGAATTTATCGCAGTATGCAGGATAACGGTATATCATTTCTCAGCGCCGCCCATACAATAAATCAGAATTGCCTGCTGAACGGTCAGCAGATGCTTTTTGAAGCCGTAGCCCACGAAATAATCCGAGTCTATCACTTCCGCCGACACTTCCTCGCCACGGAAAAACGGAGGGCAGGGATTAAGCACAGCGCCCTTGTTCGCTTTGTCCATTGCGGCTTTCGTCACACGGCACTCGTCAAATTCATCAACAATATACGCAGGCAGAGTATCGGTGCAGACCACATCCCTGCCGACTATCGCCTCGTTGATGTCATAGAAAACGGGCACACCATCTATCTCGCAGGCTTCACAGCAGCACTGCACCAGATCAAGCCCCAGAACATCGGCGGCAGACTTCCACGTATTTCCGATATTTCCACGTTTTCCGCAGAAAAGATACTTGTCCTTTGTGAAGTCATTGCGTATCTTTGAAAGTGCGTACAAGTCGCTGAGTATCTCGCATGGATGGTTAACATCAGTGAGAGCGTTGATTATCGGGAAATCTGAATATTCTGCCATTTTGTCCAGCTTTGAGATATCATTGTGACGGACGATCACCGCATCCGCCCAGTTTCCGAGATAGCCGCAGACATCACGGATATCCTCCTTTTTGTCAAGGGTGGACGGCGGAAACATTATAGTCTGACCGCCAAGCAGATAAACGCCCTTTTCAAAGGTGATACGGGTTCGGATGCTTGAATCGGGGAAGAACATAACAATTGTCTTACCCTTTAAAAAATCGTTGTATTTGCCGTTATTCAGGTCATCGGCAATGTGGAAAATGCCGAAAATGTCATCACTTGTGAAGTCGGTAAGTCTGATAAAATTTTTCATATAGCACCTCTTAAAAAGCAGTATCAAAGTCAAGACATCATCATAATCTGTCCTCGAAATCCACGTAATATGTGATTATATCAGCAATAAGCTCCTCACGGGGACGGGTGTACTCGTCGGGCTGTCCGCCGTTTTCGAGGCTGGTTATCCATTCGCTGTCGATCATCGCACCAACGTCCATTTTTCCGCTGTATTTCGCCTTTTTGATAAGTGCCGCATCCTCCTTGCCGCCGATGCAGAAAAGGTATGCACACAGCAGGCGGATATACTCGGAACTTCCCTCAACAGGTTCTTTCAGTTCGGCATTTATCAGTGAAACTATCTCATCTCTCGGAATATTGCTGAAATTCAGCCCATAGTTCACTATAAGTTCAGCGGCACGGCGGTCATTGATGTCGATGTCCTGCTCGATATCCTCGCCTCTCTCACGGAATCGCTCGATAGTTTCCTGCAATTTATCGTGGAGCTTATCTCTGTCCGCAAAGCTGAGAGTACACAGCGGTTCACCCTTTTTTTCGCTGTCCTCCACGATTATCTGATAGATATTGTTCGTGTCCCT
>JAEDMD010000116.1 GCA_016303195.1 Oscillospiraceae bacterium
GGCTTCGCCGCTTTTTTTATTTTATTTTTATTTTAACTGTAACAAATCCCCTCCTCATTCGTCAAACTATATGAAAGGCGGTGAAAAGATATGCAAAAGGAATTCGACGAAATATACAGGCTCTATTCTGCTGACCTGTATCACTTCATCCTCAGTCTCTGCAAAAATGAATCCCTCGCTATGGATATCATGCAGGACACCATGCTCAGAGCCATCGAGAACATCGACAAATTCAAAGGCAACTGCTCAATAAAAACATATCTTTTTACCATTGCCCGAAATCTTTACCTCGACACGCTGAAAAAATCCGAGAACAAAAATATCTCCTCCGACGGAACAGAACAGGAATTCGCCGACGGTACGTCGTTTGTTGACAGACTGACCGACAAAGAGAGCGCTCTCACCATCCATCGTCTCCTGCACTGCCTTGACGAGCCGTACAAGGAAATTTTCAGCCTGAGAGTATTCGCCGAACTGAGCTTCCGTGAGATAGGCGATATCTTCGGAAACTCCGAAAACTGGGCAAGAACTGCCTTTTTCAGAGCAAAGAAAAAACTCATAACACTTATGACAAAGGAGGAAGAAGGATGAAAACAAAATGCAGTGTGATAGAAGATATGATACCGCTCTACAAAGAGGGGCTTTGCAGTGCGGACACCGCTGAAATGGTGAGAGAGCATATCGAAGAATGTGAAAACTGCCGTAAACTTTGCGAGGAATTTGCCGAACCGAACGAAAATAAAGATACCGCCGTTCCCGATGAGAGCAAGGTCTTTCGCAAGGTCAACAGGAAAATGAAGCGAAGCAAGCTGAAAATAGCCATTCTCTCGGTGATACTCCTTGCAGTCCTCGGCAGTCTGGGACTGCTCACAATAGGTCAGATAACCCGTGCTGACGGCCTTATCAGCTTTGAAACTCTCGTGCAGTCCGTGGAAACTTACAGGATCGCTAAACTGGTTGCAAAGGGCGATATGAACGAATATGCCGATTCTATCTCTTTCGGCGGAAACATCGATGCGAATTTCAACATTCTCAGAAACATTGATGAGATACGGGATAACAACAAGCAGGCGCTTAACGATGCTTTCAGCAAGTACATGAAGGACAAAAAGGTCAAAAGAGTCGTTTCTTTCGGTCAGTATGTCGAAGGCTTTATGGGCGGAACTAATAACGAAAACAATACAAGTACGATCCAGAACACCGCACGTATAAAATACGAGGACGGAACGGATATCGTTCTGGAACTGGTCAAAAGTTTCGACAACAAATATATCTGCGTCAGCGCATATACTCTCGGAAAAGATGAAAACAGCAATTATAATGAATTCGTGGATGAGATGGTGAAAGTCATAAACTATGTCAATCTCCCGAAATTCTTCCCCGACGGTCTTGCTGATGTTCTTTTCCTGAAATATAACAAGGAATTCTTTGCAAGCCACCCCGAACATGAATATGACCATTTCATGATGGCAAACTGGTTTGCGAAGGAATATTATGAACAGGTCAACAAGGGAATGGTATCATACTACATTGACAAGGGCTTTTGCTTTGATAAGTTCATTTCCTCTGAACTGCGCTATGACAAGGAAAAGAAAATGTTCTACAACGATTTCATGTTTGAGGGATGCGATGACAAGGGAAAGGCTGTCATGACAGCAAAGGTATACAACGCCCCCGAAGGTCTTGTTCCGCCTGCTAAGGAGGATATACAGATAGTCAGGGACGGCTGTTCGGATGAACTTGTTGACGCTCTCATGAATTTTTTAGGGTAAAAGTGGAATGTTTAAGATTATTTTAAGGTTCACTTGATATATTATAAGTGGATTAAGTAATCCCCCAATTCCCCTTCTATATTTATTCATTTTTTTGATCTGGCTATGCTTTGCAAAAAGCATAGCTTTTTACTTTATATGCACACATGAACCGAAACAAAGAGAGATCGGAAAGCGCCCCTTACAAAAAACATTCCCCCTTTCTCCCTTTCCCCCTTTCCCCCTTTAATTTGATTGTAAACATCAGGCAATATCAGCCCAAACCACAGGTAACATGAACCACAGCTTTTTAATTAATGCATAATGCGTAATTCATAATGCGTAATTATTGTGTTCCCTGTCGGGAACGGATTTAAAATTTGTAGGGGCGGAGAGCCTCCGCTGGCAACCACGATTCGGCGCAAGCGCCTTACCCTGTACGTTTATGTTAATCTGCTTTCGCTCTCCGGCACTAAAGAACAGTGTAGGGACGGCCATTGGCCGTCCTTGGATAACCGAACAAAGAGGGAAAGAGAGAAAGAGGGAAAGGGAGAAAGAGGGATAGAGAGAAAGGGACAGCGCTTTTGCTGTCCCTGCTTTTGGTTATTTATTCTTCGGGTCCCACGTGATGAAATCACGGAGTTCCAGCGGTTTTGCGTAGTAATAGCCCTGAAAGCTCTGGATATTGTACTTCTGGAGAATATCCCTCATGCCCTCAGTCTCGATTCCCTCGACGCAGACCTTAGCGCCGAATGTTGCAGCTACGCTTACGAATGACTTGATGAGACTGCGCTCCTTTTCGTCCTCCTCGATGTGTATAACAAAACTCCTGTCGATCTTGATAGTATCAAAGGGCAGATTCTTGATGATACCGACGGATGCGAAGCCTGTACCGAAATCGTCCAGCGCTATCTGTATGCCTCTGCCACGGAGATTGACAATGACATTTTTCAGCAGGTACATATCAAGCAGTCGGCATCTTTCTGTAATTTCCAGACACAGATGGTCGGGCGGGAAACCCTCCTCCTTGAGCGTTCTCAGCACCATATCCACGAAATCGGGCTTTTCAAGCTGAGTATATGAAAGGTTCACGTTGACTATGAAGTCGGGGTGTTCCTCCATGATTATCTTTGCGCCGTTGATGGCGGTGCGGAGTACCCATTGGCCAAGATCGCAGAACAGCGGATCTTTTTCAAGGATGGGGATGAAGTGATCGGGCGGAACCATGCCGTATTCGTCACTTCTCCATCTCAGGAGAGCCTCTGCGCCGATGAGCTTTTCGGTAGCTGCATCCACAACAGGCTGATAGAGCAGATAGAAGCCCTTGTAGCTCTGCATGATAGATGCTCTGATAGCGTAGAGCTTTTCAAGACGGTATTTGTTGTTCTGGTTAAGCTCGTTGTAGAATTCAACCATTTCGCCCTGTCTGCGTACCTTTGACTCTCCGTAAGCGAAATTCAGGCAGGCATAGACAGTCTGGTGGTCGATATCGAAATTATCCACATTGAGCAGACCTGCACTCAGGTCAAGGATAACGAATTTATCATCAAGGGAAATGCCCTTGCGGAAGCGCTGTCTGAACATATCGTAGCTTTCACGTATCTCATCGGCATTCCTCGTCTTTGTGATAACAGCGAATTTCGTACCGTCAAGGCGGTAGACATTGCCTGTATTGCCGATATGCTCGAACAGGCATCGTCCGAACTTCTGGAGAATGGTATTTCCGAACTGATAGCCGTAGACCTCGTTTATCTCCGAGAACTTGTTTATTACTATCATGTACACACGCATAGGCGAATGTTTAGCCATAGCGCTCTGGAGATCTTCAAAGAAGCCGTACTGATTTCTCAGACCCGTGAGAGTGTCGATATGCTCCTGCAATCCGTGGTTTCTGATAGCACCGCAGAAATATTTCGGTTTGCCGTTTTCGTCTCTGAGGACGATCCCACGGCAGGTACAGACCTCATATTCGCCGTTGAGCTTTCTTGCTCTGTACTGCATATCATGGCCTGACGCATTGCCTGAGAAGATATCATTTATGCCCACATGGTAAGTGTCCCTGTCATCAGGATGGATGCGTTCCTCCCAGATACCGCCTGCGCCGTACATATATGCCGACGGCAGACCGAACAGGTCAACAGCCTTTTTCGACCATTTTGAGAAGTCATAGCGCATATCGCAGATATAGATATACGCCCCCTCTGATACAAGCGAGAAAGCATCGAAAAGCGCTTCCAGCTTATTCTTGGCTTGATCGGGGATAATACCGCCGTCATTCAGGGCAGTGAAGCTCTCGGATTTCAGAAGGGTCTTGTTCTCCTGCATACGTGAATCGGCACGTTCAAGGACTTCCACGACTTTTTCATCGTTGGAAGGCTCATATGTAGCCATACCCGAAGCAAGAACCGGGCCTTCGTTCCTGACCATATTGTCATGCACCTGATCTCTCAGTCTTGCAATGCGTGAATCCCTGCGGAGATAGTCTGAACTTCCGAGAATAACGACAAATTCATCCGTATCTGTGCGGAAAACGGGGCTGTGGGTGAAGACATTGCATATGAGTCGGCTTGCGGAGCGGATATACTCATCCGCTTCCTTTTCGCCTAAGGTATCACGTATCATCTTGACATTATCGAGATTGCAGACCACAAGGGCAAATGGGATATAATCGCCCTTTGAATCAAGACGGCGCTGAAGATTCATCAGTGCCTCCTTGAAAGCAAGATCATTCTTAGTACCTGTGAGGGTATCGAGTCTTGCAAGGTCATTGGCACGTTCGAGCGCCTGACGCTGTTCCTTTTTTCGTCTGATCTCCTCGTTGATATTTTCGACACCGATTATAATGTGATTGTGATCGCTTGACCATGAAACAGTCATACGGGTATACTTAGGCTCACCGTTTATCATCATTCTGTAATCGAGAGTGATCTGTTTATTATCGCTCAGAGCCTCGATCATACTGCCCCTTTCGAGGAATTTGCCGACCTTTTCCTTATCAGCCTGATATATCAGCTTTTCGCATTTATGCTTTGCATCTTCAAAGAAGTCTGCGCCGTTTGTATCGGGGATATTGAGATTGCCGTATATGATATTTGTAGTGAATTCGATATAGCTGTTGTCACTTGTGTTGACATAGTATATAACATCGTACTGAGAAGCGAGACTTTCAGCGATATGGCGGTAGACCTCTCCTCTGAACTGGCTGTTGCGGTATTCCTGCTGAGCCTTGATCTCATCATCGATATTTTCGAGGCAGATGATAACGTGTTTCTTATCGCTTGCCCATATCTGTCTGCACCGCATATTGACCGTTTCACCGTTTACAACGATCTTATACTCACGCTGGAAGGTATGGTTCTTTTCCAGATTCTTTATGAGCTTGCTCTTGGTGAAATAGGAAAGCGCCCTTTCCTGATCGTCAGGATGGATAATACGGCCGCAGTTCTTAGCGCTCTCGGTGAAGAAATCGTCGCCTGAAACAGGGATATTAATGCTTTTGTATCTGTCATTGGACGAGAATTCAAAATAATGGTCAGTTTCCATGTCCACATAGTAGATGGTATCGTAATGACCGGCGAGGCTGTGAGCGAGCTGATTATATATATCTCTTTCAGTCTCGGCCTTTTTAGCTTCAACGGCTTCTCTCATTTTTTCATCAATATTGAGTACACCGAGGATGAAGTAGTCGTCATCGCCCTGCATACCTCTGATAAGGCGCAGGGTATGATATACAGGCTTACCGTCAATCATAAGGCGGTAGTTGATGCTCTGCATAGTACCTTTTTTCATAGCGGCGAGGAGGTTTTCCTTCTGGATATCCTCCATAAAAATATGCTTATCTTCCTCATAGACTACCATATCAGCATCCCGTCTGAGGTTTACGAAGAAATCCTCACCTTTGAAATCGAGATGGAGAGAATGGAATTCGGGGTCATTGGAGTAACACTGATATTCATTTGTAACCGCATTAACATAATATACACTTGTATAATCAAGCAGAAGTGCTTTGGCAATTTTGTTTAGTACACTGTCATTATTCATCAATTATCATCCCCCAGTTAAAAAAATGCGAGTAGACTACTCCACATTATAATTATACAGTTTGGAATTGCATTTGTCAACAATAAATATTTGAATTGCACAACAAATTTTACAATATAATCTTTCCCTGACGGGGACGAATTTTGTGTAGGGACGGCCATTGGCCGTCCACCAATAAGTGGTGTGGGCTGTCGAGGACGCCAGCCCCTACTGCCAACTATGATTAATGAATATTGAATAAAGAATAATGAATAAATTATAATTGTGGTGTCCCCTTACGGGGACGGATTTAAATTTGTCCAACATATGAGGATAACAAAAAGCCATAGCAGAAATGCTATGGCTCATCTTCGCTGTTATTTTCTTCTTGAACCGTTCTTTCTGTCGGTACTGCGCTTGAGGTCGCACATACGCTCCTCACTGGTCTGCTTGAAGCGTGACATCATATCCTCGAAAGTCATTTCCGAAGGTGGGGTCTGCTTTTTCGGTTCCCAGATATTGGGCTTCTGACGGTTATCTCTGCGGTCGTTTCTGTCACCTCTGTCACCACGATCGCCTCTGTCGCCACGGTCTCCGTTGT
>JAEDMD010000117.1 GCA_016303195.1 Oscillospiraceae bacterium
AAACTATCCTCAATGTACGCTTTGATATGTCCATAGCAAGTGCGATCTTTGCGGGATCGTCGTCCATGAGAACAATGTCTGCGGCTTCTATTGCCGCATCAGAACCCATTGAGCCCATTGCGATCCCCACATCCGCTCTCGAAAGAACAGGAGCATCGTTTATACCATCACCAACGAACGCAAGACTTCCCTTTTCTGATTTTTCACCGAGCAGTTTTTCAACCTTTTCAACTTTATCGGCAGGGAGAAGTTCACTGTATGCTTTGTCCAGTCCCAGTTCTTTCATGGCGGCATCAGCGGCTGATGATGAATCGCCCGTAAGCATGACCGTCTGCTTTACGCCTCTTGCTTTCAAGCGCTTTATGGCATTTTTCGATGTTTCTTTCACTCTGTAAGCTATGACAATGTGTCCCGCATATTTTCCGTTGTCGGAAATATGCACCTTCGTACCTGCCTTATCGCATGGTATGGTTTCCACACCTATATCATCCATCAGCTTTGAATTGCCTGCACATATTTCGTGTCCGTCAATGACAGCCTTTATGCCGTGACCTGATATTTCTTCGTTTGAGCTTATTCTGCTTCTGTCCGTTTCTTTTCCGTATTTAACAGAAATAGACCTTGCTATCGGGTGATCTGAATAGCTTTCCGCATATGCTGCAAGTTCGAGAAGTTTATCTTTATCAATGCCGTTCGGGTGAATTTCATTTACCTCGAAAACGCCTTTTGTAAGGGTTCCTGTTTTATCGAATACCACAATTTCAGCATTTGCAAGAACTTCAAGATAGTTTCCGCCTTTTATGAGTATTCCGTTTTTGCTCGCACCGCCGATACCGCCGAAAAAGCTGAGCGGAACGGATATTACCAGCGCACACGGACAGGAAATTACAAGAAATATCAGTGCCCTATGAATCCACATCGCCCATTCTCCGCCTGTTACAAGTGGAGGGATGATCGCAAGCAACAGTGCTGATATCACAACAGCAGGAGTGTAATATCTTGAAAATTTGGTGATGAAATTCTCTGCTTTTGCTTTCTTGGAAGCTGAATTCTCAACAAGATCGAGTATCTTCGATACAGTAGAATCTTCGTATTCCTTTGTAACTTCAACTTTCAGCGTACCGCTCTGATTTATGCATCCGCTTATTACGTTGTCGCCTGTTTTTACGGTTCTCGGTACGCTTTCGCCTGTCAGTGCAGATGTATCGACAGACGAATTGCCGTCTGTAACAACGCCGTCGAGAGGGATCCTCTCTCCAGCCTTTACGACGATTATCTGTCCCTTTTCAATTTCTTCGGGATCAACTTCTACAAGCTGTCCGTCTGATTCGATATTCGCATGGTCGGGACGTATATCCATGAGTGAAGCAATATTCTTTCTCGACTTTCCCACAGCAACGCCCTGAAAAAGCTCGCCTATCTGATAGAAAAGCATTACCGCAGCAGCCTCGGGATATTCCCCTACTGCAAGCGCACCGACCGTAGCCACAGTCATAAGGAAATTCTCGTCGAATACCTGTCCGTTCTTGATATTCCTTGCTGCTTTCCAAAGAACATCCCAACCGATAATACCATAAGGAACAAGAAACGTCACAAGTCTTGCAAGACTTTTTTCTTCAAGCGGAAGTAATGCAGCTACGATAAGCAGAACGCCTGCCGCAATTATCCTTATCAGTATATTTTTCTGTTTCTTACTCATGGTATACACTCCCCGTTTTTATTTCAGCACTATCTCACAGTCCGGCTCTACTTTTTTGCAAAGCTTTACCACCTTGTCCATAAGAGCATCAAAGTCTGTTCCATCAGGTGCTTTTATCGTCATTTTCTGTGTCATAAAGCTGACAACAGCATCTTCAACTTCGGGAAGTTCCTTGATCGAGTTTTCCATTTTTGCCGCACAGTTGGCACAGTCCAGATCGATGAGTTTGAATACCTTTTTCATAATAGTACCTCCGTAAAATTTGAATATAATGTGTACGTTCATTCATATGAATAATCATTCATATGAACTTCTATTCATATATTAGCACATATTTTTCGGTTTGTCAAGTGCTTTGTTTCATTTTGTCAAATTTCATATTATCAATAATCAAGTAAAATACAAGTTTGTTAGCATATACAAATATTCAAATAATCCATTGACATAAAATGATAATGGTGATAAAATTATTACGTTAGTTGTTTCTAACATATAATCATTATAGCAGGCTCCTTTCGGTTTACAAGGATAAGTGCGAATATCCTGCATACATGAGCCTGCACTGTCAATAATGTGAGTATTCACATTAAATAAATTTTACAGGAGAAAACTATGGACTATTTAGAAATCGAAAAAGTTGTGGGACGAGAAATTCTTGACTCCCGAGGAAATCCGACTGTTGAAGCTGAGATCACTCTCGCTGACGGAACTGTTGCAAGAGGTACTGCTCCCAGCGGTGCATCAACAGGCGAATTTGAAGCTCTCGAACTCCGTGACGGCGATGAGCGTTATCTCGGAAAGGGTGTACAGAAGGCAGTTGAGAATATCAATACCATTATCGCCGATACTATTACAGGTATGGATGCTTCCGATATTTACGCTATTGACGGTGCTATGATAAAGGCTGACGGCACAAAGGACAAGTCAAAGCTGGGTGCAAACGCTATTCTTGCCGTTTCTATCGCTTGTGCAAGAGCTGCTGCGACCTCGCTTGATATCCCGCTTTATCGTTTCCTTGGCGGTATTCAGGGTACAAAACTTCCTGTTCCGATGATGAATATTCTCAACGGCGGCGCTCATGCTGACAGTGCTGTTGACACTCAGGAATTTATGATAATGCCTGTTGGCGCTCCGACTTTCAAGGAAGGTCTGAGATGGTGTGCCGAGGTATTTCATACACTGAAAAAGCTGATCAAGGATATGGGCGATGTTACAGCAGTCGGCGATGAAGGCGGTTTCGCTCCGAATAAACTCACATCCGATGAAGAAGCTATCGAAAAGATTCTTGAAGCTGTAAAGGCAGCAGGATTTGAACCCGGCAAGGACTTTATGATCGCTATGGATGCTGCATCTTCGGAATGGAAATCAGAAAAGGGCAAGGGTTTCTACAAACAGCCAAAGAGCGGCAAGGAATTTACTTCCGACGAACTCATCGCACACTGGGAATCACTTGTTGACAAGTACCCGATAATCTCCATCGAGGACGGTCTTGATGAGGAAGACTGGGAAGGCTGGCAGAGAATGACACAGAAGATCGGTCACAAGGTTCAGCTTGTGGGTGACGATCTTTTCGTTACAAATACAGAGCGTCTTGCAAAGGGAATCTCTCTCGGTGCAGGAAATTCTATTCTCATCAAACTCAACCAGATAGGTTCTGTTTCCGAAACTCTCGAAGCAATCAAAATGGCACACAAGGCAGGATATACCGCTATTTCTTCACACCGTTCGGGTGAGACTGCCGATACAACTATCGCCGATCTTGCTGTTGCACTCAATACCTGCCAGATAAAGACAGGTGCTCCTTCACGTTCGGAGCGTGTTGCAAAGTACAATCAGCTTCTCCGTATCGAGGAACAGCTTGGTGCGTCCGCTTGCTATCCGCAGATGGATGCATTCAATGTCAAGAAGTAAGTTTCATTAAGAACCTGTCCACATAGGGTGAATGTACGGATTATCAGGCATAATTTTGTCGAAAATACGTGCATGAATCCCTATGTGGACATGTTCTAAAATCTTTCCATAAAAAAACTCGTCTGTATTTGATGTACAGACGAGATTTTTTTATCTGTCACAGTCTCCATGATGCGGCTACACGCCTGCTCTCTATGAACGAACGGTATATTCCGTTCTGTTTCATGAGTTCATCATGTGTTCCATGCTGTGCTATATTACCGTGTTCAATTACAAGTATCTGATCAGCATTACGTACAGTTTTCAGTCGGTGGGCTATCATGATGATCGTCTTTTCCTTTGTCAGTGCATCAACAGCGTTCATAAGTTCTGCCTCATTTTCGGGATCGACATTTGCAGTAGCCTCGTCAAGCACTATTATCGGTGCATCCTTCATTATCGCTCTTGCAATGGAGATACGCTGTTTTTCGCCTCCCGAAAGACTTGCACCTCCCTCGCCAATCACTGTATCATAGCCATCAGGAAGATTCATTATAAAATCATGACAGCAAGCCTTTTTTGCTGCATCTATCACCTTTTCCATCGGTGCATCAGGCTGACCGAAACGGATATTATTTGCTATCGTATCTGCAAACAGATAGACGTTCTGGAAAACAAAACTGAAATTCTTCATAAGGGCATCCATGCTGTAATCACGTATATTCTTTCCGTCAAGTGTCACCCTGCCTTCATCCACATCCCAGAATCGTGAAAGCAGTGAAGTGAGTGTTGTCTTTCCTCCGCCTGACGGTCCGACAATCGCAGTAGTTGTGTGTTCGGGTATCGTAAGCGATACATTGTTGATTACTTTTCTGTTTTCATATGCAAAACTAATATTTTCAGCTTTTATATCAAAATGCTGCGGTGTGATATCTTCGCCCGAAATATCCATCTGCGGAGTATCAAGTATTGCCTGTGCCTGATCCACACTGTTATCCACAACTCTCAGAAGTGACGAATATGCACCTGCATTGTCAAGCTGTGCATAGATAAGGTATGAGCTGATTATCATAATGATAGTTGTCAGCAAGTCCATACTGCCGCTGATATGCATCATAACCGAAACAAGAACGATCAGCGTTCCAATTGCTTTCAGCCAGAAACTCTGCATTGTCATAAACGGGATAAGTTTAAGTTCCATTTCTGCATTAGCCTGTTCGTTCTCATCTATCGCTGTATTGAGTTCATGACTGCGTTTTCCCGTAAGTCTGAACGCTCTGACTTCAGCTATACCCTGAATGTACTCGATAACCTTTGAAACAAGCGCAGAATCCTTTTCTATCTTCTGCTTCGCCATACCTTCACTGACTTTCATCATTCCGCTGTTTATTGTGAAGAATACCACAAGTCCGCCGCAGAGGATAAGACCGATACGCCAATCAACGGGATTTATTGTCATACCAGTAAACGAACTCATATTCGGCATTGAAGATCTCCTCAAGAAGATCCTCGGTATCACCGTCAAACTCCCAATACTTGATGTCGCCGTTTTCGGCATCAAAATCATAGTAATATGCACACAAGAACGACCACAGCTTGTAACAGTCAAAATCCCACTGTGGCTCCCAGTTGTATACGTCCGACTTACCCCAGTACCAGTTATCGGGCTTGTCTTTCAGTTCTTTCTTTTTTGCACCAAAATCCACAAGTCCGTCTTTCCAATCGTCCTCATCACTGACTTTCAGTATTTTTTGATTGAAGTTATATGCAAGTTCAGTGTAATATTTCTCAGCTTCGGACAGGTCATAATCCTGCGCCGCATATGTGCCGAGCATAAACCCACCGCCCGACATTACCGATGTAAAGATCATGATGATAAATGCGAACACCAACAGAATAATTAGTATCGGAACAGTGACCGCCCCGAAAAACTTCTTGACTTCCTTTTCGTAGATATTTTTGATGTACTTGAAAGCCTGTGAAATGGTCTCTTTAATGGTCTTTTTAGCTTGTTTATTCTGAGGTTTCGGCTTGTGCTTTCGCTGTTTATAGCTGTCATGCTTTTCTTTCAGCCTGCTGTCCTGCTTTTTCAGGCGTTCATCTGATTTCAGCTTTTTATCATGAACATTGTCACGCTTTTTCTGTTCACGCTGTAAGCGTTCAGGCTTGCTGACTTTCTGCACAGCAGGCTCGACTATTCGTCTTTTTGCGGAGTCTATCGCATGAACAAAATCGTTGTCCTGATCTTCATTGACCGCTTTCTGCCATGCCGATGCCCTCATACGGCTTGCAGAATAAGAAACAGGCTTTAAGATAAGCAGGGTAGGCTTGCTGTCTTTGGAGATTTTCCGCTGAACAGACTGTTCTTTCCTGCGAAATTTCTGCTCCGTTTTCAGCTGTTTACGCTCAAATTTCAGTTCACGCTTGGACTGTCTGTATGCTTGCAGCCGCCGCTTATTCATCGCCCTGCGGAGTTTGTTGCCCCTGTCCCTGACGATTTTTGACTTATATTCTGCCTTGGCGGCTTTCAGATCAGCCTTTGTTTTAGCCATTTTCGGCTTGTAGGTCTTAGCCTTGTACAGCTTGTTGTCAGCCTTTTTCAGCCTATATTTTGCCTTTTCAAGCTGAAACTGCTTTTTCTGCTTGAAGTGATTCCGAGTACCTTTGACGGCATCGACAGCCGTCCGCCCCATGAGAAATACACCCTTGTGATAATCGTCCACCGCTTCACGGGTGTATTTCTGTTTGAGCTTGTTGCGGACTTC
>JAEDMD010000118.1 GCA_016303195.1 Oscillospiraceae bacterium
CTGTTGTACAGCTTGATATTCTTCATAGCAGACCTCCTTGCAATTATATATCAGATATGATATAATAACTTTATTGGTTTATGTACTTATTATACACCGTATTCCATGAAAAGTACAATGCCAATATCTGATACTGCTATATCGTAAGTGGATAGTGAGGTTTACTATGATAGATATTTATTTATTACAACAGCTTGCCGTATATGCTAAATACGGGACACTTTCTGCCGCCGCAGAAAAACTCCACACCTCTCAGCCTGCCATGACACGTTCAATGAAAAAACTGGAAGATGAACTGGGAGTTACACTGTTTGAGCGCAGAAAGAATCACATTTCCCTCAACGAAACAGGTAAACGAGCCGCTGAATATGCCGAGCGTGTTCTTGAAGCTGACCGTGATTTCGTTGAAAAAGTCAGACAATATGACAGAAGTCTGCACACTCTTTCTGTTGGATTCTGTGCCCCTGTGCCGCAGGAGGTCTTTACTCCGATACTCAACAGCATTTTTGACGGAATGACAATTTCAGCCGATATGAAAGATGATGCTGACTTTTTTGATGACATTGAAAACGGCATATATCAGCTTGCAGTAACGCATACTCAGCCTGACAGAGAGGGATTCTGCTGTAAAAAATGCGGTGAGGAAACTCTTTTGGTGTCAGTTCTTCCATCCGATCCGCTGACATTTTATCCTGAGATACATCTGAAAGACCTTGACGGACTGTCGATACTTCTGCTGACGAAAATCGGCTTCTGGGCGAATATGCATCGTGCAAAAACTCCGCACACGAAGTATCTTCCGCAGATAGACCGTGGAACATTTATCGAGCTTGCGGAAAATTCTGCTTATCCTATATTTGCATCGGATTATTTCATCCGCCGTGGCGAAAGGATAAATGGACGTATTGACATTCCCATTGCCGATCCTGAGTGCCATACGGAATATTTCCTTGTCTGCGCCGAATCGGAAAGTTCACGGTTCAGGAGGCTTTTCTCACTGATACACGATAAGACGATCTATTGAGCAGAAGTGAACGGCGAATCAATAATGTTATCTGGTACAAACAATTTAGTCAAGACAAACAAGTCGGAATATGCTATAATTAATAGGAAAACGTAAAAAAGAGGTTGTAGTATATGACTTTAAAGGAATTGAAAACAGGCGAAAGTGCTGTTATTGAAGTTGTTGGCGGTGAGGGAGCGCTGAGACAGCATTTTCTCGATATGGGAGTTATCCCCGGTGCTGTTGTTACTCTGGAAAAACTCGCTCCGATGGGCGACCCGATGGAACTTCGCATACACGGCTATTCACTGACGCTGAGACTTGCGGATGCGGATAATATCACAGTCCGGAAGATCGCCCCGATCACTGAGGAAACGGCTAAGAAAAAGCACAAGAAGAAAACCAGCCATCCCGGACTTGGTGAGGGCGGTATCTTTCATGAGGAGGGTGACGGTGATCCGCTTCCCGATGATGAAAAACTCACATTCGCCCTTGTGGGAAATCAGAACTGCGGCAAGACAACGCTTTTCAACCGTCTTACAGGTTCAAATCAGCATGTGGGAAATTTCCCCGGCGTTACCGTTGACCGAAAGGACGGCCCGATAAAAGGCTACCCGAACACGCTTGTCACCGACCTGCCCGGTATATATTCAATGTCGCCGTACAGCAGTGAGGAGATAGTTTCACGTAATTTTGTGCTGAATGACAAGCCACGTGCAATAATCAACATTGTTGATGCTACCAATATCGAGCGAAATCTTTACCTTACCATGCAGCTTCTGGAAATGGATATCCCGATGGTAGTTGCACTGAATATGATGGATGAGGTAAGCGGAAACGGCGGTTCGGTGGATATCAATGCCATTGAACAGCTTCTCGGTGTGCCTGTTGTGCCGATCTCGGCATCGAAGAACAAGGGTGTTGACGAACTTATCGACCATGCACTGCATATCGCACATTATCAGGAGCGCCCTGTCAAGCAGGATCTCTGCGATGAGCGTCATAAAAACGGTGCTGTTCACCGATGTCTTCACGGAATAATCGCTCTTACGGAAGACCATGCGGCTAAAGCCGGCATCCCTGTCAGGTTTGCCGCAAGCAAGCTCGTTGAGGGCGATGAACTCATTCTTGCTCAGCTTGAACTTGACGAGAATGAAAAGGATATGCTCGAACACATCATCAGCCAGATGGAGAAAGAGCGTGGACTTGACAGAAGTGCGGCAATTGCTGATATGCGATTCGCTTTCATACATAAGGTATGCGAGGATACAGTCGTTAAGCCACATGAGAGCAAAGAGACTATCCGAAGCCGAAGAATAGACAGATTCCTAACAGGTAAATATACGGCTATCCCGTCTTTCATTATAATAATGGTACTTGTTTTCCTGCTGACATTCAACGTCATCGGTGCATGGCTTCAGGGATTGCTTGAAAGCGGTGTTGAGGGAGTTACCGTAGCGGCGGACAAACTCCTCGTCAGCATGAATATCAACAGCACGATACACGGACTTATAATTGATGGTATTTTCGCAGGTGTGGGAAGTGTACTCAGCTTTCTGCCGATAATCGTTACGCTGTTCTTTTTCCTGTCACTGCTTGAGGACAGCGGATATATAGCGAGAGTTGCGTTTGTGATGGATAAGCTCCTGCGAAAGATCGGACTTTCGGGACGAAGCATAGTTCCGCTCCTTATTGGATTCGGATGTACTGTGCCTGCGGTAATGTCAACGAGAACTCTCCCAAGTGAACGTGACCGAAAGATGACCATTCTCCTGACACCTTTCGTAAGCTGTACCGCAAAATTGCCTATTTATGCATTTTTCGTCAGCGCATTCTTCCCGAAAAAGGGCGGATTGGTAATGGCAGGGCTTTACATATTCGGAATTGTTGCAGGTGTTATCACAGCGCTTTTCTACCGAAAGACACTTTTCCGTGGCGAAGCTGTTCCGTTTGTTATGGAACTGCCGAATTACCGCCTGCCAAGCGCTAAAAATGTTATCCAGCTTTTATGGGAAAAGGCTAAGGATTTCCTTCAGAGAGCTTTTTCAGTCATTCTCATTGCAACCATCGTTGTATGGGTATTGCAGAATTTCAGCTTCAAGTTCAATATGGTAGAGGATTCTGAGAAAAGTATGCTCGCCATAGTTGCAGGATTTTTCGCACCGATATTCAGACCGCTCGGACTTGGCGACTGGCGTATCGTTACATCGTTCATAAGCGGATTTATGGCGAAAGAAAGCGTGGTTTCCACACTTGAAGTTCTTTTCGGCGGACAGGTGGAAACAGCTCTCACTCAAAGCGCCGCCGCCGCACTTCTTGTGTTCAGTCTGCTTTATACTCCGTGTGTTGCGGCAGTTGCGGCTGTAAAGCGTGAACTGGGCAAAAAGTGGGCATTCACGCTGGTCATATTTCAGTGTGTTGTGGCATGGTTTGCCGCATTCGGCATCAAACTCATCTGCAATGCTCTTGGAGTGATGTGATGAACATTTTTGATATCATCCTGCTGATACTGATTGGACTTGCACTGTTCATGGCGGTACGCAAGGTCATATCCGACCACAAAAAAGGCGGATGCTGCGGAAATTGCAGCGGATGTTCACAAAGTGAGCACTGTAACAGAAAATAAAACCATTTGCATAGGATAATGCGTGGAATATCGCAGATATTATGCAACCTTTTTCGCCAAAAAATGTTTAAAACGGAGATTTTGCGATCCATTCACATTTTCTATGGACATTCGCAGAACATTGTGCTAAAATGATAAACGGTGTTCAGTAAAATTACAGGAGATGTGGAAATGAAAAAAGGTTTGATTCTGGCTTTAGGTATGGCTCTGCTCCTCTGCGGATGCAGTCAGGCTATGGAAGATGCAAGCATAAGTACGAACAATGTGTATTCTTCATCAGATAAGAACCTGTCCAAATAGGGTGAATGTACGGATTATCAGGCATAATTTTGTCGGTGACAAGGCAAAAATCCGCCGACGGGCTGTCGCCCTTCAAGGATTTTTAACGCAGTCAACGGCAAAATTTGACGAAAAGCCGTGCATGAATCCCTATGTGGACAGGTTCTAACAATTAAATGAAAAATCTCATGCCATAGTATCCTTGATGTTCGTGTCGGGATGCTATGGCTTTTTTGTTGACAGTAGTAATATACCATGCTATAATTATGGCATAAATCGAAATATAAGAACCTGTCCACATAGTGATCCATGTACAGCTTGATGCACATATTCGCCTCCTATTTACAGCGTAACCGTTGCGATATATTCCATACCCTTATCAGAGGCGATGTCAGGCTTTGCAACACTTAAAGTGCCGCCTGCAATATCCATAAAATGGCATATCGCTATTCCGAGATCGACCTTTTGTACATACCATGCTGAACCGCTGTCACCGATCGTTTTTTTCTCATAGAAATGAAAATCATTACCGCACTTCACGATACGCCACGGCTGCTTATTGACTGCTGACGGAGCAAGTCTGACAGCTTCCAGCGCATTCTGTATTATGTCATCATCGGTATGAAGCGGTGTGCTGAAATCATTTTCAAAAAACAGTTCCTCACCCTTTCTCCGCTTGTCAGCCTTGATCGCTGTCCGCATACCGATTTCTTTAATAGAGCGTTTTTTTGCAGGATAACCGATGGGAGTAACACATGGCATGATCTCTCCGTCCTTTAGCTCCGCTTCCTGTTCAAACAGCTCACGCTTCATCGTTCCGCCGATCCATGTTGTGCCGATGCCAAGCGACCACGCATACAGTACCATTTTCTCGAATGAGTATCCGAAAGCCTCAGCACAATGCTCCGCTTTCGGCACTTTTCCGATGATATAAATATGCTCTCCCTGTATCACAGGGCTGGAAAGTCCGTGCTTTTTTGCACCGAGCATAACAAATTTTACAGGGATACCATAGGGATTATCTATCGTTCTGATGTATTCTGTCAGCTTTTTTCTGTCCTCCTCTGAAACAGCGTTCCCGTCAAAGGTTCGCACGCTCTTTCTTGTTCTGATAAGTTCCATTAGATCCATAATCAGCGCCTCCTATTTATTGGATACTATAATTTCATTCAGTGTGATATGCTCATTTCTGAAATATGCCGAGCATAATGATATAAATTTTGATAGCTGTTCTGAAACCTTTTCATAATAGCTCCATCCATTTTACGTTGCACTCTGTGCTATGATCGACTCAACAAGCTCTCTTTTCTCATACAGCACACAGCCGCCATTATGATCGTCAAGAAGCATATCTCCGCTTTGCAGTGCCATGAACAGCGGTGAATGCATTGCTTCACGCAGAGAGCTGTTCCTGATGTTTACATCGGAATAGGGCGAGAACGGGCACGGCTCTGCGCCGCCGTGGGAATTGATATGGAAAAAACCACGCCCTGCCGCCACACAGCCGCCTGAACTTTTCTCATCGCCCGGAAATGCTATGTAGACCATTTCGGGACGCTCCTCACGAAGCCGCTGTATTTCATTCATCAGATATTCACGCTCTGTGTCGGACGGCGCAAGTTCACTGCTTTCCTCGGTCACGGGGACGTATTCCACGAATATTACCGCCTTGCACCCTCTGTCCGACAGACTGTTCAGAAACTCGTCCGAGGTGACTTCCTTGTAATTCTGTGTTGTTACAGTGACAGATGCACCAAAGATAAGCCCACGTTTTCTGAACTCCTCCATATTTGCGATCAGCTTATCGTAGATGCCTTTTCCACGCCTGTTATCGGTGATCTCCTTGCTGCCCTCAATACTCATGATCGGTACAAGATTGCGGCACTTGTCAAAGAGGGCAAAATATTTTTCGTCAATAAACGTGCCGTTTGTGAATATGGGGAACAGGATATTCTGTTTTTTTCCAGCCGCTTCGATAATATCACGCCTGAGCATCGGCTCACCGCCTGCAAGCAGAATAAAGCTGATGCCCAGTTCATCTGCTTCATCAAATATTTTCAGCCATTCCTCACTTGTAAGCTGGCTGACAGGCTTTGTATCTGTCGTAGCATGATTGCATCGTGAATAACAGCCTGCACAGTGCAGATTGCACTTGCTTGTTATGCTTGCTATCAGAAACGGCGGTATATGTTCTCCCTTGTCCTCGGCTTCACGGCGCTTTTTTGAAGCGGTGCGTGTGGCTTTGGCAAATTTCAGCATGAAGGCGCTTTCACGGGGATTTTTTAGAGTAGCCTTTATCGCTTCTTTCACAACTCCCTCAACGCCTTCGATAAGATAATTCTGCAAATCAAAGTTCTCGTTCATTTTTGATCACCTATGACCTTTCTTGCAAATGTTATGTTACAATAGATCATAGACACCAAAAATAGAAAAACAACTCTCAAT